>JAOAPP010000051.1 GCA_025462985.1 Bryobacterales bacterium
GTATGACCGGCTGAACGCCATAGCGGGAACCAAGGGTATCTTCCGTGACTACCCGGCTCGCATCTACTTCGATGGGCAGCCAGGTGAAGAATGGGGCAGCATTGACCAGTACAAGCAGCAGTACGAGCACCCGCTTTGGAGACGGGAAGGCGAGATTGCGCAAGCTCGGTGGCCATGACGGCCTGGACTTCATCATGCTTTACCGGCTGCTGGAATGCATGCGCAAGGGGCTTCCACCCGACATGGATGTTTACGACGGGGCTACGTGGTCGGCGCCGGGTCCGTTGAGCAAATTGTCAGTGGAACAGGGAAGCGCCCCGGTGAAGTTTCCGGACTTCACACGGGGACGCTGGAAAGATCGGAAGCCGACGACGCTCGGCGACTAGCGTCCGCGGGCACTTGCTGCCTTTGGAGTGTCGATTGGCGTGGGAGGGACTGCGGGTGCTTCGGCCGCATCCGCGCTCTTATTCAGGCCGAGGCTCTTGCGCAGTTCAGCGTCGATCCGGTCGCGAATGTCCGGATTGCTTCGCAGAAACTGGCGCACATTCTCGCGGCCCTGGCCGATACGCTCGCCTTTGTAGCTGAACCAGGATCCGCTCTTCTCGACGATGTTGTGAGTGACGCCCAAATCGAGCAGGTCTCCTTCGCGCGAGACGCCCTCGCCGTAGATAATGTCGAACTCGGCTTCGCGAAACGGCGCAGCCACTTTGTTCTTGACTACCTTCACCTTGGTGCGATTGCCCGTCACGGTATCGCCGTCCTTGATGGCTGCGATGCGCCGGATGTCGAGGCGAACCGAAGAATAGAACTTCAAAGCTCGGCCGCCGGTTGTGGTTTCGGGGTTGCCGAACATCACACCGATCTTCTCGCGAATCTGATTGATGAAGATCAGGCAGGTATTGGACTTCGCAACGATGCCGGTAAGCTTGCGCATGGCCTGCGACATCAGTCGCGCCTGCACGCCCATGTGCGAGTCGCCCATTTCGCCGTCCAGTTCGGATTTGGGAACCAGCGCAGCGACAGAATCGACCACCAGTACGTCTATGGACCCGGAGGTGATCAGCGCGCTGGTGATTTCAAGCGCCTGCTCGGCGAAGTCCGGCTGCGAGACCAGCAGGTTGTCCACGTCCACGCCCAGTTGCTTGGCGTAGATGGGATCGAGCGCGTGCTCCACATCAATAAAGGCCGCCATGCCACCGGCCTTCTGGGCTTCGGCAACAACCTGCAGCGCGAGAGTCGTTTTACCCGAGGATTCCGGCCCAAAGATCTCGCAGATGCGGCCTCGGGGAAGGCCACCCACGCCCAGCGCATAATCGAGCGAGATAGACCCCGTCGAGATCGCCGAGACCGGTACGATCGCCTCTTTCGCTCCAAGCCGCAGGATGGAGCCTTTTCCGAATTGTTTTTCAATCTGGCCTAAAGCCAGGCCTAAAGTGCGGGCGCGCTCTTTTTCATCCATTACAGCAGTCCTTCCAATTGTTTGGGTATCGAGGTGAGGCTGCCGGAACCAGTGAGACGACGATCAATACGTGCACGGTGTTCCAGCGAGTCCAAGGGGGCTAAACATTAGTATAGCGCCAAACAGGGCCGCCCAGAATTGTTTTAGGCGGTTATGCCCTCTTGTAATGTCTTTTCCTTGCACCAGCGAGCCTTTGCTTCGGCGGTCACTTTCCGGAATCGCTTGGCGCGTTCTTTGAAGATCCTGAATTCGCCGCGTCCCATCGATTCGGAGTCGGCGATCGCGCCGCCCACTCCCACGGCGCAGGCCCCAGCTTGGAAATAATCAGGGCAATTTTCGAGCGTCACGCCTCCCGACGCGATGAAGTTCACGGACGGGTACTGGGCGTGCATCGTTCTCACATACTGCGGGCCGCCCGCTGCGCTGCAGGGGAACAGTTTGACGACGTCGCAGCCCGCGCGCATGGCCACTTGCACTTCCGTGGGGGTCATAGCTCCGGCGAAGACCGGTATCCCGGCCTCTTTCGATGCTTGCACGGCGCCCAGGTCAAAGCCAGTGGTGACGATGAACTGGCATCCGATCTCATGCGCACGCTGGACCGTTTCCCCGTCGAGCACGGTACCGGCGCCCACCAGCATGTCCGAGTCTCCGGCCCGAATCACCGATCGCAATATGTCCAGAGCGTTCGGCGCCGCCATCGAGATCTCCACCACTGGTATTCCGCCGGCGCAAATCGCCAGAGCGGAGCGTATGGCGGCGTCAACATCGCCGGTCCGGATCGCCGGAATGACGCCGATTGTCTGGATTTTTCGGAATACGGAGGTCGGGCTTTCCACCAGCATCATTCTATTGCACTAGACCGGGCAGCTTCCACATTGTTGTTAGACTACGAATAGCGAGCCTCATTGTGATTGCGACCGACAGTTCGTGCCGCGTAATCACGTCCTCCTTCCTCCGAATCCTGGCCGTAATTGCTTTGCTGTTGGCCCCACTCTGCATCCATGCGCAGAATCACGAGGGCCCGGGCGTGCGCCTACCCGTGTCGCGACTTGCCTCGTGGACGGTCGATTGGGCCTTCGCCGACCTCGATGGAGACAAGCAGCCGGACCTTGCGATCGCGCACGTTCCCTCGGCGAACAGTCTGTATCACGTCAACCTGCGGCTGAGCGGGAATGGTGCGAGTTCGGGATTTGACATTCGGCTCGACCAACGTTCGGGCCTGACCATCAGCGCACAGGATGTGGATGGCGACCACGACCTGGACCTGGTCATCACATCGGGCATTTTGCGCCAGCCCGTGGGAGTGTGGCTCAACGATGGCGTCGGGAACTTCTCGAAAGGCGATTCCAGCCTTTATCCGGAGCGGATCTGGCGAGGCCCGCCGGGGCTGTATTCGCGCTCGATATCCGGCGCTTCGCCCGATGCGCGTCTCGAGCAGTCGCGCTCTATTATCTGGGCTGACGGCGCTTCCGCATTTGAGCTTGCACCTGTGATCGCCGGCCGGACCTTCCCCGCTTTCCATCCGCTGACACCGTGCCTTCCGGGGCAGTGGCGTGTCCGTCCTCCGCCTGCCGTCTAGATCTCTCCCGTTCCCTTGCCTTTCTGACTTGTCCTGCTGCCGCCTTAGGAGTTGTTTGTCTAAATGATCCGCGCCATTGTCGATGCCGCACTGAAGAACCGCATTTTCGCGCTGGCTGTTGCCGCCCTTCTGCTCGCCTGGGGCGCTTTCTCGTTTCACACCCTGCCGGTGGAGGCGTACCCTGACGTCGCAAATAACTACGTCAACGTGATCACTCAATGGCCGGGCCGGGCGGCGGAAGAGGTCGAGCAACAGGTTTCGATCCCCGTCGAGACGGCGCTGAACGGGCTTGCGCACCTGACAAACCTGCGGTCTGTCTCGCTGGCCGGCCTTTCGAGCGTGACCGTCATATTCGACGACCAATCGAATAATCTGCAGAACCGGCAGCAGACGCTCGAGAAACTGTCCAACGTGAACGTCCCGCAAGGCTTGACTCCGAGCCTGGGCCCGGACTTCAGCCCAACGGGACAGATCTACTTTTATACGCTGTCGAGCACGAATCCGACTGTTGACCTGATGGGCATGAAAGCGCTGCAGGACTGGGTGGTTTCGAAGCAGTTGAAGTCCGTGCCGAACGTAGCGGATGTGTCCATTTTCGGCGGACTCACTCGCGAGTACCAGGTGCTCATCGATCCGAACAGACTGGTTTCGTTTGGACTTGGCATCGGCCAGGTGGAGCAGTCGCTTACGAACAACAACATCAACGCCGGGGGCAGCTATATCGAGAGCGGGGCACAGGCGCTGAACGTTCGCCAACTCGGCCTGGTTCGTGACACCAGAGACATTGGCGAAACGGTGATCAAAGCCCAGAACGGCACGCCCTTCAGGCTGGAACAGATCGGGTCGGTTGCGCAGGGGCCGAAGATACGGCTGGGGCAGATGGGCAAAGCGATCCACAGCAAACCGGGCGAGGTGATCGATATCCCGGAGGTGGTGGAAGGGATCGTCCTGCTGAGAAAGGGCACAGAGGCGCAGGCAACCCTCGAGGCCTTGCATAAGAAAGTGCAGGAGCTGAACGACCATATTCTGCCGTCCGGAGTGAAGATCGTTCCGCACCTGGATCGCAGCGATCTGGTGGAGTTCACGACTCATACCGTTCTTCACAACCTGGGCGAGGGCGTAATCCTGGTGTCCCTGATTCTGCTGCTGTTCCTTGGGAATGCGCGAGGAGCCCTGATTGTGGCGCTTACGATTCCCTTCTCTCTCCTGTTTGCGTCCATCTGTCTCGACCTGAGCCATATTCCGGCCAACCTTCTTTCGCTAGGCGCGCTGGATTTCGGCATGGTCGTAGACGGCGCCGTGGTGATGGTGGAGAACATTATCCGGCATCTGGGACACAAAGACGACAAGGCGCTGACCGTGAGAGAGAAGATCAGCCAAGCCGCGCATGAGGTGCAGAGGCCGGTCTTCTACGCCATCGCGATCATCATCACCGCTTACCTTCCAATCTTTACGCTGCAGCGGGTAGAGGGCC
>JAOAPP010000071.1 GCA_025462985.1 Bryobacterales bacterium
TGCCCGATGCATTCGCCCGAAGCACTGGCGGCATTCAAGAGATATCCCGAAAGGGTCGAAGGCCACAAGGTTCGCGAACGCAGCGCAACTTTCAGCGACCATTTCTCTCAGGCGACGCTCTTCTGGAACAGTATGGCTCCGTGGGAGAAGAAGCACATTGTGGAAGCGTTCTCGTTCGAGTTGAACATGCTGGAGACCAAGGCCATCCAGGAACGCGTGGTCAACGAACTACTGGTGAATGTGGCTGAGGAACTCGCGCAACAGGTCGCAGAGAACATCGGCGTGAAGGTGACGGCCACGCCCAAGAAACCGACACCGCAGCCGGGCAAAGCTTCCGTCTCCGCGTCGCCGGCGCTGAGTATGGACAAACCCGCGGCTTCCATTAAAGGTCGCAAAGTAGCGATTCTTGCAGCCGACGGAGTCACAGGCAAGCACATCACCGATCTAAAGCAGGAACTGGCGGCGGCGGGCGCCATGGCGGAAGTAATCGCAAAGCACGGTGGAACAATCACCAGCAGCGAGGGCGAGTCGATCCCCGTAGATCGTGCTGCCCCGAATGCCACATCCGCCATTTACGACGCGGTATTTATTCCCGGCGGCAAGAGCAGCGTAGCGACGCTAGCACAATCAGGCCTCAACATTCACTTCATCAATGAAGCCTTTGCTCACTTCAAGCCAATCGGAGCGACCGGAGAAGGAGTGGATCTCCTGAAGAACACCGTCGCTGCTCAAATTGATCTCAGTGCCGCTGCGAGTAAGAACGGGAGTATTTCGGAGATGGCCGGTGTGGTGACGGGAACAGAAGGTGCATCATTCAGCACCTTCTTCACCCAGTTTGCAGAAGCTCTCGCCAAGCATCGCCACTTCGACCGCCAGACGGAGCTGGTTCCGGCTTAATCTCACGCAATCTGTTCTTCCGGCGGGACGCTTTGAAGTAGCTGCTCGGCATTCAAAGCACCCGCCGGCGTCTCCTCATGCTTGAAGATGGCGAACGTGGGATAGCCATTCCCTTGGTACTGTTGAACCCGGTACGCGAGACTGCTTAGTTCGGACTCAGTGTACTCGGGCTTTCGCAGCCGGAGGTAAACAAAATCCGCCGTGAGCACATAAGGCGTTTCGAGGGTCTCATTTTCGGCGAGGCAGAGGCCGACATTGGCCGGGCGCAGAATCTCATAAATCTCGTCGTTGAACCAGCTCGCGTTTCTGAACTCGAAGGCCGTTTTGATTGAGCGCGGCAGAATGCTGACGAATTTTGCAAGACGGTCCGGCTCGGCCTTGAGCGTCGGAGGAAGCTGGAAGAGGATTGGCCCTAGTCGACCGGCGTGCTGCAGCGGGGTCAACGAATCGAGAAAGATGTGCGTAAACTCTTCGGCGCCCTCCAGTTTGAGAGAGTGCGTGATCTTCATGTGCGCTTTCGGCAGAAAGAGAAAGCCTTCAGGAGTCGACGCTATCCACTTCTCAAACACGTTTGCCGAAGCGATACGCCGATAAGTGTAATTCACTTCAACCGCATTGAGCCGCGAACTGTAGTACGACAAAAACTTACCGGCAGGCAGTTTCTCGGGATAGAAGTCCGGCCGCCAGCTTTCGTAGGCGAACCCTGATGTACCGCAATAAAGCTTCGCTATAGGATCAAGCACGAATCAAAGCCCCGCAAACCAATCGTATCCGTCTTCGGCCCAGTAATCCTCGGGCCTCTTCGCTGTGTATTGGATCGTCCCGATCCGCTTGATGTTTTTGATGCCATACTTCACCGGGATCACAAGCCGGAGAGGCGCGCCGTGTTCCGGCGTCAGCGGAGATCCATTGTACTCATATGCGAGCAGGGTTTGCGGATGCAGCGCGCTCTTCAGGTCCAGCCCGACAAAATATTCTTCATCGGGAGTCATCATTGAAACGTAAGGCGGCAGCCCCGGCCCTGGCGGAAAGTACTTGCTCGTGAAATCGGAAAACCGGGCCCCTCCCCATTGAACCACCGTGTCCCAACCTTCTATGCAGCAAAAGCGGGTGATCATGTTGACCTTTGGCAGGGACTTCACGTCCGCAACCCCCAGGTTCAGCTCCGGCCCGTGTCCGGTGTTGACGGTGAGCCGCCAGTCGCTTTCAACAGGATGATCGATGCCGATGTTGCCGTTCGGCTTCAGGGGACGAATATCGGCGCGCGAGAAAGTCGGCATCACATGGCGATCATCGAGATAGCGGTGCGCCAGCTTTCCGTTCGCGTCCAGTACGCGGCGCTCTAAATGAGGGATGCCGTCCTCGTCCTCGCGGGACTTCATCCATTCGTAAGCGCCGACCGATGCAATCGCGGCGACGCCACCAATCAGAAATCCCCGGCGCGTGCGTTTCCGGAGTTCGGCCTTCGCCTCATCCGGCGATAGAACAATCTCGCGGTCAATCATTTGTCACCCGCCAGTTCGTAACCGATCACCATTCCGCGGAAGTTATTCCAGCCGGCACGGAGCACTTGCGCCAGGTGTACGGCGAAGAACAAAAGATAGCCAATCGTCAGGGCAAAGTGGACGAGGCGCGCCCCTCCGTATCCGCCAAACAGGGCCGTCAACCACCCGAGTTGCGCAGGCTTGTAGATGGCGAGACCGCTCATGACCGACAGAGCGCCCATCACTACAATGGCCGAATAACTCACCTGCTGGGCCGCATTGTACTTCTGCTGCAGCGGCAGACTCTTTGCGATTCCCAAATCATAGAGGACCACCTGCCAGGCATCCCGAAAAGTAGAAAGGGATCGGGGGACCAGATACCGCCATTCACCTGAAAGGATGGTGTACGCCACATAGAGAATGCCGTTTGCGACGAAAAACCACATGATGAAAAAGTGGAGCGCCATGCCTTCGGCCAACCGGTGATCCATATGAAGGAAGTCGTAAACCTGCTTCGGGAAGAAGCGCAGCGGACCCACGTTATAGATGCTGTAAGCCCAGTAGATCAGAAGCCCGCTCCAGATCATGAGCGACAACAGCGGGAAATTGATCCAGTGAAACCAGCGGACCGCAACCAAATGCTTGAGCTTCAGAGTAGGCATGACGACCTTGTCGGCGGACGGCGAGATTAATTGCTGCTCAACCATCCTAACGCGCAAAAAGGTATCCTGACTGCGTCAGGTTATAGTGGACTCCACGCTGGGTGAAACGGCTACGCGCTTCTTTCGCGACAAACTCGCCATGCGGATGCGCGCACAGGAGTGCCAGATTCCGGTTCCGGAGTTCACTGCGACCGTCAACTACGATCGCATTGGGAAGTTCCTGAGCTCCGTACCCGGGCCTTGGGTTCTGAAGCCGCGACTGATGGCCGGGGCGATCGGCGTCAAGAAGTTTCATCACCACCAGGACGTCTGGGATCGTATTCACAGCCTGGGCGACCAGCAATCGTTTTTTGTTCTGGAACGGTTTGTTCCAGGTGCCATTTTTCACGTCGATTCCCTCTGGCGCAAAGGGGAAATGGTCTTTGCTCTCGCCAGCGCCTACTGCACTCCCCCGCTCGAGGTGTCCCACGGCGGCGTCATTTTCACCACCCGTATTCTGCCCGAAGAGAGCGCGGATGCTCGTGCGCTGGTCGCGCTGAACGAGCGTGTTCTGAAGTCATTCGGACTGCGCGACGGAGTCTCTCATACAGAGTTCATCCGCGCGAATGCGGACGGATCGTTCTACTTCCTGGAGACTTCAGCGCGTAAACAATAGAGTTCCATGATGACACTGCCACGACTTGAGCAAATGGAGGAAGCGGCACGATTGATCGTTAGTGCGATGAAGCCGACACCGGAGATTTGCTGGGCCACGCTCTCCGAACGGTGCCGTGCCCAAGTCTACGTAAAACACGAAAACCACACGCCGATTGGTGCGTTCAAGATCCGGGGTGGACTTGCCTATATCCATGACTTAGTACAAGGAAAACATCCGCCGGCCGAAATCATAGCGGCGACTCGGGGAAATCACGGCCAAAGCATCGCGTACGCAGCTCGACGTTACGGCATCGACGCGACAATCGTGGTTCCCCAAGGCAACAGCACCGAGAAAAACATCGCGATCCAGGCTCTGGGAGCCAACCTTTTGATCCATGGCCATGATTTCCAGGCGGCGTTTGAATATGCAACCCTACAGGCGGCAGAGCGGAAATTAGCGATGATCCCTTCGTTTCATGAGGTACTAGTTCGCGGAATCGCTACGGGTAGTCTTGAGTTTTTGCGGGCGGTACCAGACCTTGAGACGGTTTATGTGCCTATCGGACTGGGCTCAGGAATTTGCGCGATGATCGCTGCGCGCGAAGCTTTGGGGCTCGCAACCAAAATCGTCGGCGTAGTAGCGGAAAATGCTCCGGCGTATGCTCTCTCATACAACGCTGGAAAGCCAATCGCCACTGAGTCTGCGACGACCATTGCCGACGGTGTCGACTGCCGGACGCCGGAGCCGCAGGCCGTCGAGATCATCAACCGTTATGCCGAGCGAATTGTAGAGGTGTCGGAGGCTGACATTCGAGAGGCCATGCGCCACTATTTCACGGATACGCATAACGTGGCCGAGGGAGCAGGCGCGGCTCCTCTTGCCGCATTACTGAAAGAACCCGAAGCCATACGAGGGCGCCGTGTGGGTCTGGTTCTGACAGGAAGTAACGTCGATCGCTCCGTCTTTGCAGAAATCCTCCGAGCTGATCAGCAGTAGCGAGATTGGCAAAGGTGCGTCTTGGGGAGCCTGCAGGGCATCCATCGCGTGGGTTTCTCCGCTAGATCGCGTGCGTGTTTCTGCAACTGGGTGAGATAGTCGAACGGATTCGCGGCGCAGAGTTCGCAGGCATGAATGAGGCTCATGAACAAATCGCCTACTTGAGCTCCGTTCAGCGACTTATAAAACAGCGCATTCTTGCGATGTAGAACAGCGCGTTTGAGTGCTCTCTCACAAAGGTTATTGTCGAGTGGCGCGTTTACGTCGCGCAGGAATGCCGTCAAGCCTTTCCAATGATTGAGCAAGTAGGCGATCGCCTTTCCCACTCCGGAGTTTGGTTCGGTTTTCTTTTCCGCCAACTGTGCTTTCAGCCAGCTTTCCAGTTGCTTCATCACCGGACCGCTGTGCCTTGTCTCCTTTACGGTGGAGCGGTTGCAGAGTAAGCGAAGCAGCTCCCCTCCCCTATTTATTTACGCGCCGAGCACCCTTCAGTAGGAGAGGTGATAGGTGCTCTCTTCAATTGGAACAAGGCTTCGCAAAAACGAAGCGGCTCACGTTGTACCAGACTTCATTAGGAGAGCTGTAGCGGGTACCGAGATGGCGCCCCTCCGAAGCTGCGGGCCGACTTCTGCCGGGCAGAGTTCGAGGCCGAGTTCACGGGCGCGAGCGCCGACGTAAAGCCAAGATCGGCAACCGACCTTATTATGAGAGTGATCTCGGTTTCCTGATCCGCAGCTTGGAAGCCGGCCGAGCCGAGAATGTCATTTGCGCCGTCCGCGATCCAGCACCCTGCTGCTTCCAGAGCTGTGCGAAAATCGTCGGCTGTCTTGTGACAAGTGCCGAGCTTGATTGTTTTCCAGACTCTGAATGGAGTGGGCGCGGTGGCCATAGCCGATGATGCACTTAATCGTAAGCGCAGGCCTCGGAAGCGTCAGCCGCAGTTGGGCAGCGACTTGCGCCTGAAAGGCCAAACTTCAGCGCCATGACTGCGTCGTGGCGGACTTGTGGCTGTGCAAGTCAGCCACTGCTCAGAATGCTCTAACAAGTGATTCGATGGGATGGCGAATCGTTCGTGCCGTTTCGAGAAATCAAAAAAGCGCAACTTCGTGTTGTGCGCAGGTATCGCAGGTTTAGTGGCGCGCTCGGCGTGGAGTGCGCTTGAGATAAAGGAGCAAAAACCATGAAGCATCTACGTCTTGGCGCTAAATTCGGCGCGCTCACCCTGATCGTCGCAGCGGGCTGCGTTGCACTGCTGCACCCTTATAAGGCTACCGCGAATGATGATGATCACCCCGGGTTCGACCATGGCGCGAGCTATCTTACGACCGTGACGGACTCGAATGGAAATTTTGTCACTCGCACCGTAATTACGTTGCATGCCGACCAGACGATGTGCGTGGTGGATGCTGACTCCGGTGGGCCGAACTACTTTTTCACCGGCGAATTGGGCTCGTGGAAACCTAACGGCAAGGGTGGGGCGCTTGGAAGGACGCTTGATTTCGATTTTTTCGTCGGCCATCCAGCATATCCAAACGGGGATGTCGCACGCGTTGATTACACGATTAGCTTCCAAAATGACGGCGGAATAGTCGGAACTCATACCGTTACCACTTTTCCGCTTCAGGACAATCCGCTCGGCGACGGCGGGACCACTCTGGTCACCTCTAACTTCACGGGCCAGTTGATAACACCTTGACTCGCTTAATGCGACGTGCAGAGCTTAGTAGTCCGTCAAGTCTTGATTACCGGGTATTGGGTATCCGCCAATGGGATGGCGGCGGGTAAGCGGTACTTGGTACGTGAATGCACCGAATTGCGATTCGGGATTCACGACCCGGCCCATTCCGACCGATTCACGGATGAAGGAGGAAATAGTGTCTCCGGTTCCCCCAGGTGTTGAGAGCGTGGTTGCGCTCGGAGTGCTGGGTGGAGCGCACATTTCCGATCTCATCGAAGCGGCGAGCGGCACCAATCTGTGGTCCGAGTGGGCGAAGCTTGAAATAGCGGCGGCCACAGGCCAGCATTATGTTCTGCCGAATGTGAAGAAGCATTTCGCGGGCCTCCTTGTTTCCCCGGCTCGGGAAGAGGCACCCGGACACCTCATCGTTCTCCGACCCGGAGGTGGTCTGGCGCATGAAACGCGCGCATCACATCGGCCTGATTGTGGAATCAGAGGACCCCAGCCGCGTCGAGCAACTGCTGGGGCAATACACGGAGCGGGTACGGCGCGAGTTCCACACCTCCGCCCCAGCTCGTGAAACGGCGGGACACTAAGGATGAACTAGGATGCTAGCCTGATGTCGATGCGTGGATTGAACGCTGTCCTTTACACTTCGGGCGCTGTCCTCAGTGGTGCATCCGCCGTCGCGGCTTACGGCGTGGTGAACAAGTCGTCTCAACTGTTCGGACCGTCAGTTTTTCGCGGTCCCGGGAACCGAAGATCCATCGCGTTGACCTTCGACGACGGCCCGAGCGAAGGCACGCTACGGCTTCTGGACTACCTCGCCAATGAAGGAATCAAGGCGACGTTCTTCCAGTGCGGAATGAATGTCCTGCGGCACCCATTGATCGCCGGCAAAGTCGCTGCCGCCGGGC
>JAOAPP010000095.1 GCA_025462985.1 Bryobacterales bacterium
CGCCCTCGCTCGTTCATCCTCGCCCGGAATCTCGCGATCGTAGTTCAACGAAACAACGCAGGACGCCGCTCGAGCCGTGATCAGAGTCACTGATATCGAAGGCTCAAAGCCGCCCTCCAGCATCGTCTGGGTGACAATCTCCGTAGCGCGTTGAACATGCGTTCCTTCCGCTGGAACCAGCGGCGCATACCAAAGCAGGCCGCACTTGTCTCGATCGGGATTCGGATCAATCGGAGCAGGCGAGCGCTTTCGCCAGTACGCCGAGGGGAGTTGCTGTCCTGTGGGAACGCCACGCATCAAGCCTAGAACCGGTTTTGCCAGCTCGATCGTCCGGCTCAAATTCCAGCCGGTCAACATTTGAAACGGCTTTACGAACTTCCCGGCTATGTCCAGCTTCTTCTCGCTGACGAACAGAAGCTTACCCGGCACGTCCCGCAGCGCTCGCTTCAAGAGCCGCTTACCCTCGGCGACGATCGCCTGAGTGCCATACAGCCCGCCGGAAGCGTTCCAAAAGCCGATGGTGAGTTCTCGCCTGAATTCCGCCATTAATTCCGGACGGAGCGGCGTTTTTCCACTCGTCTTTTCCCAGGGATACTGCTGCAGCCCGCCCAAAACCTTGTAGTCGTTCGCAATGTGAATGGAACTGCGCAGGATCTCCTTCAGTCGCAGGTCCCGGAGTGCCTCGATCAGGGCAGGGAAGGCGTCCGCGCTTTCCAGGCGAAAGAAGAACGCCTCGAATCGCTCCGGCGCTGGCATGAGGTGAATCGTCATGCGCGTCACGATGCCGAAATTTGACTGCGAAAACAGCCCGTCCAGGCTCGGGCCCAGACCCCACCGCCCAACGGGCGCAGTCTTGCACCCCGGAAACTGCGCGAACCCTGTCTCGATGACCTCGCCCGAAGGCAACACAACCTGCAATCCGCAGACATGCGCGAAGTGATCACCGTAGGGCGTGTGACCGAAGCCGCGCTCCATCGCATTGCCGATCAGACTGCAATCCGGGCTGGAGCCGGTGGCATCCATCCAGAGACGCGATTGACGCTGCTGAAGAAACGCATGCAGCTGACGCTGCGTGACTCCGGGTTCTACCGTCACGTAGCCTAGCTGCTCGTTGAGGTCTAGGATGCGGTCGAGTCGCCCGAGCTCGAGAAGGGCGCAGCCATCCGCTGGCGGAACCCGCGATCCGTAGCCCCAGTTCTTGCCACTGCTGATGGGGTAGAGCGGCACGCCATGAGCATTGGCGATCCGCAGACAATCCTGAACCTGCTTGAGATTAGCGGGCCGCAGGATAGCGGGAATTCTTTGGTGAGTCGAAAAGGTAGCGGTCTCTGCCTGGCCTCGTGAAACTGCATCGAGGATGACGAATTCGCTTCCAAGCGATCGCCTCCACTCGGTCAGCGCGGCCTCTGTGACTTCTCTTTCAGTCACGGATTCCTGTGTGGGAGAACTCTAGCAGTGCAGCGGAGCCATGCGCAGCATGTTGATCCGTGATCCGAGTTCCTGCGGAACCCTGCTCCACTCTTCGGCCTGTGCACGCGGCGTGATCGCGACAGTATCGGCCATCTTGGCCTTCAGTTGGCTGATCAGCGGCTGAAACCGTTGTCCCGGTGTGCGGCAATCGAATCGGAGCAACTCCATTTGGCAGCCGTACTGCGGGTCATCGTAGGCCGGCAGTTCTTGGCCTCCGACTCGCAGCGGCGAACCGCCAATCCGGCGCAGCATGGAGGAAGATCCATGGCGAGCGGTTGCCGTGCAGGCTCCCAGGCATCCGCCCCAGAGGTGGGCAAGCGCATAAGATCCCACCAGGATCTCCAGTGCGGCGCGCGTGGACCGCCATTCTTCGGTCAGCGCCCACCCGCCGATCTCTACGTACGCAAAACCCTTTTCTCGGGCCAACGCCAAATCTATTTCCACTGCTTCCCGAACCTTCGCCCCCCAGACGGCATGGTTTGCCAGAGCCGAATGGCTCACGCGCAGCTTGTGAAAGGGAACTGTGTTGGGATGGACCAGATATCTCGCGCAACCGATAACATCTCGGTCGCCGTCTACAAGAAGCAAATGCCAGCCCTGTTCGTCGCCCTGCATGTGGAAGCGACCCTGGTCGTCCATCTCGCAAGGCCGGATCGCCCCGTCTTTCAAATAAACCCGGCCGCGAAGCCTTTGCATGGCTGAAAGGTAATGGCTATGAAGTTGCTCGTTAATTCGTGAACGGCCAAATGCATTACCGGAGGACGTCTGTGGAGGAGCAAGGAGCTGAAATCTATAATTCTGTCGCATGAGCAGTTTGCGGTCTTTCTCCAAAATTTAAGGTCAACTCACTAGCCGCATGCTACGATCGCAATCGAACTGTGCTTTCTGTCCGTTGTGGCAGGCACATGCCCTTGTACCGAGATGAACTAGTTTTCATCATTGTAGTACCCAATGGGTACAGGAATGCAAGCAAAATTTACGTATTCTAGGAATTTTTCTACCGGTACATATTTTTCGGAAAGGCCATTGATCTTTTAATGCTTTACGACCAACAATAAAGAACAAGTGGGATAGAGGTACGAAAATTCTCCAATGTCCGCCAGCAGTAGCAACCCCCTCGACGACTCAGACAAACTCGTGCTTCGATGGTCTGAGAGTCCTCATTCGCCGTCGCGCGAAGAGTTCGTCCAGATTCTCGAAGCCCGCATGTCCGAGGCCGTTATCTCAATTGCACTCCGGGTGGACGAGAAAACCCAAGTATACCTGATCGGAAAGAATTCTACTGAAAGTGGAATTGTCCTGTCGTGCCAGCCGCGCGGTAAGGAATTTATTATCACCGTTTTGCTTAACTCTGCAGGCCCTTATCCTCCCACGGGACCGGACATCGATCCCGGTATTCTCCTGGTCGATAGCTTCATATCCGAAGAGGAGGAGCAGCGGATCCTGGACGAGATCGACGAAGAAATCCAGCGCCAGCAGGTCGGTTCCCTGGCTACGGCCAAAGCGTACCTCAGGGATAGTCGGGTGGAAAGTACGGCTGCCTTGAACCGGGTGCTGAAGGGTACCGTCCGCTCGTCCACTGCCTTGGTATCGAATAGCGTCGTCCAGGTCTTGGACAAGTTCCGCCAGGTTGCCGGTACCTGTAGCTTCGCGCGCCCGCTTACGCAAACCCCGCTTTGCAATGCCGGGACCCTCGGCCAGCCCGACAGTCCGCCGGCGGCCACGGCTCCTCTCCAGTAAAATTCCTCTCCAGCCAGAATCTCCCAAGCCGTGGTTTAATAGAAGTTCATTAACTGGCAACTCCGCAAGTTCGCCTGAGAATCCGTCCCGCTGCTGCTGCACTCCTCTCAAGGAACGGGAACTTGGCTTTTCTCCGGCTCAAAATGTATGTCCGGAGCTCCCCTGATGAGTGCTACCGCTATCGCTGAAGAAAATCGCAGTTCCATTAAGGAACAATCTTCGCTCGACGATACGACCGTGAAGGGTCTTGTACGCGACCTCCATCGCTTGAATCAAGGCATCTATTGGATCGACCTGATAGGCTCCTGCCTCGTCGGGTGGGCCTCCTTTGCTGCCGCAGTTGCGCTTAGGCCGTTCTCGCCCTGGATGCTCGCCGCTGTGGCCCTTTCAGTCTGCACGCTCTACCGCGCTCTATGCTTCATGCACGAGATCACGCACCAGAGTGCCCGCTCGCTCCCTCATTTCGAAACGGTCTGGAACTGGTTCGTCGGCTTTCCGCTCCTGATGCCATCATTCGTGTATGTGGGGGTTCACCAAAGCCATCACCGCATTAGCGTTTACGGCACGGCGCAGGATCCCGAATATCTCCCGTTTGCTCATTCCCGAAGGATGACCACGGTCTTCGCGCTCGAAAGCTTGTTCATTCCGCTGGCCCTGCTTCTCCGGTTCGTCGTCCTCACGCCGCTCGGTCTCGTCTTCCCCCGTTTTCAGCAAATGCTGGTGGTCTACGGATCTTCACTTACGATGAATCTGAAATACCGGCGTGAGTACACTCCGGAACTGGTGAAGAAAGTCCGCCGCGACTCCCTGATCACGTTTGCCATCTGGGGCGCTGTCGCGGCTGCCGCCTTCGCCGGACTGCTTCCCTGGCGCATTTTCCTGGTCTGGTTCGCAGTCGATTCCCTCATTAGTTTCGTCAACACTCTGCGCACTCTCGGTGCGCACGCCTACGAGAATGAAGGCGAGCAGATGGATCGGACAGGCCAGCTTCTCGACTCCATCGACACCCCCGGAGCCTTCTACACCGAACTGTGGGCGCCTGTCGGCCTCCGCTATCACGCTCTGCACCACTATTTCCCGGGTATTCCCTATCACAATCTGGCCGAAGCATACCGGCGGATCATGTCACACGTGCTCGTGTCGGCCGACTATTCGAAGATGACCAGCCCCAGCCTGCAGCAGTCCCTGCGCGAGCTGTATCGCAAAGGCGAAGGCAAGTAGTCCTGCTCTTCCGCAACTCCTTGCATGCATTTCGGCATCATTAGTCCGCCGGTTTCCGGCCATTTACACCCCTTTGGCGCACTCGGAAGGGAGTTGATTGCGCGCGGGCATCGCATCACGCTCGTTCACATGCCAGATCTGGCGTCCCGGGCCGAAGCCGAAGGCTTGGCGTTCGCCCCGGTCGGGGAAACCAGCCACCCGCTTGGAACCCTTCCGAAGTCGCTCGCCCGGCTAGGCCAGTTGGATGGTCTCGCCGCCCTGCGCTTCACCATTGGCGAGGTCCGCGACACCACGGAGATGATGCTCCGGGACGGTTCTGCCGCCCTTCGCGCCATCCGTGCGGATGCGCTCGTAGTCGATCAAAGCGAGCCCGCTGGCGGAACTCTCGCCGAACGCCTCGGGATCCCGTTCGTGACGATCTGCAACGCCTTGGCGCTCAATCGGGAGGACGACGTTCCGCCGCCGTTCACCTCCTGGAGCTTCAAACATTCCTCTCTGGCCCGGCTCAAAAATCGCCTCGGGTACAGCCTCTCCGACTGGACACTGCGCCGCGTTCGCGCCGTTGTAGCAGCTTACCGGAAGCAATGGAGCCTGCCGCCGCATATTTCCGTGGAGGAGTCCTTCTCGACGCTCGCGCAGCTGAGCCAGCAGCCGCCCGCCTTCGATTTCCCTCGAAAGCGGCTCCCCGAAACATTCCATTACGTCGGGCCTCTTCGCGGTTCCGCTTTGCGCCCGGTCCCGTTCCCCTGGGACAAGCTCGACGGGCGTCCCCTCGTCTATGCCTCGCTGGGAACGCTGCAAAACGGAAAGGAGCGGATCTTTCGAGCCTTCGCCGAGGCCTGTCAGCCACTTGCGTGCCAGATTGTAATCACTCACGGAGGCGGTCTGGACGCGCAGGCTGTCGCTTCCTTGCCGGGCAATCCGCTGGTGGTCAGCTATGCACCCCAACTCGAGGTGCTGGCGCGTGCCAGTCTTACTCTGACTCACGCAGGTCTCAACACGGTGCTCGATTCGCTTTCCCACGGCGTGCCCCTGGTGGCAGTGCCCATTACCTATGAGCAGCCCGCGATCGCCAAGCGCATTTCGTGGACCGGCTCAGGCCGCATTGTGCCCTTTCGCGGGCTGAATGTCCCGGCACTCCGTAGCGCCATCGCAGAAGTGCTCGGGAATCCCTCTTATACGGTCAAAGCACAAACCGTGGCGCGATCCATTCAGGATTCCGGCGGGGTGAAGCGAGCCGCCGACGTCATCGAATCGGCCCTCGGGTGCGGCTCCGGAACCTGTTCGATCCGGCCCAGCAGCAGCACATAGCTCAATACCCCCAGCACCAGTAGCCCCGCCGCAACCGCGAACGCCCGCCCGAACGAGTTCTGCGGTCCCGCCAGGTAGCCTGTCAGGATTGGCGCTGCAATTCCGGCGATCTGGTTTCCCGTATTCAGAATGCTCCCGACTTTGCCGACGCTGTTGGTCGGTGCAATCAGCGATGGGATCGACCAGCCTACCGGCGCAGCGGCTGACAGCCCCCCGAGCGCAATGCTGATCCAGAACACCGCCACCACCGGATCCCGCGTCCACATCGCTCCGGCCAGCGCCAAGCCCAACACTGTTCCGGTGATCAGCACCGTCTGCCGAACCGTTGTCTCCGGCTTCCCGCGCTTGATCAGCGCGTCCACCAGCCATCCGCCCACCAGAACGTCCGTAGCGGTGGCGAATAGCCACGGAATGCTGGTGTACATAGCGGAATGGAACGTATCCAGTTTTAGCGTCCCAAAGTAACTGGGCAGCCAATAGAGCAGCAGATAGAAGCAGTAGTTATAGGCGAAAAACCCAAGCACCAGACCGAGCACCTTGCGCTGCTTCAACAGGTACCCCAGTGGCGCTCCGCCTCGAATGCCCTTTCCGTTCTTCTTCTGTGCGCCACCCGCTTCTATATAGGACCGCTCCGCCGCGCTCATGCGCCCGTCCTGGTCTGGGTCGCGATACAAAAACCAGAACGCCAGAAAAAAGAAGAAGCTGATTAGCCCGGTGGCCGCAAAACTCCACCGCCAACCGAACCGCACCGTAAGCGCGCCCACCAGCACCACGCCCACCGCCGGCCCGAACTTCGCCGCGCCATCGAAAAGCGCGGTGGCCAGGCTCCGCTCCGAACGGGGAAACCAGTACCCGATTGCCTTCGCATTGGCTGGAAATGTCGGAGCCTCGCCGACGCCCAGCAGCAGCCGGCTCCCAAAAAAGCTGCCGATCCCCGGTGAGAGCGCTGACGCAAATGAGGCAATTGCCCACAGGAGTGCCCCAATTCGTCCAATCGGCCCGACGCCGAAGCGATCCAGCAGCACACCTACGGGCAGCTGAAGAGCGGCATACGTCCAGTTGAACGCGCTTGAGAGCAGCCCGAACATAAAGGTACTTATTCCGAACTCGTGAAACAATGCGTCTTTTGACACAGACAGATTCACCCGGTCGAAATAGTTAACCAGCACGCCGACGCCAAGAAGAATGGCGATGCCCCAGCGCCTGTTCGTCACTGGAGATCTGCTCCCGGCTGGCCCTCGTGGAGCCTGCTTTGCGGCGGACCTCCCTGCATCTGTTGGCGAGTGCTCCGTGCGCTCCTGGACCGCCCCTCCACGAACAGCCTTACTGATGTGGGAAGCCTCGTGACCAAACTTGTCAGCAGCCGGTATCGCCAGCCCGGAATCACAAACAGCTTTCGCTGCCGCAGGCCATCGAGCGACGCTTCCACGACCTCGTCCGCCGAGTGCCAAAAGGCTTTGGGCGCGATTCTCTCGCGCCGAACATTCATCGCGTCGTGAAACTCCGAATAAGTGAACCCCGGGCACAGCGCCTGCACCACAACGGCCGACCGCGCACTCTTCAGCTCCAGGTGAAGCACCTCGGTGAAGCTTGTCATCCAGGATTTCGTCGCCGAGTAGCTGGCTGCCCCCGGCCCGCGGATAAAGGCCGCCACCGAAGCCACGTTGATGATTGCTCCAAAATCGCGCGCCACCATGTTTCGCAGCGCCGCGTGAGTCAGTCGGACCGTCGCCATGACGTGCAGTTTGTGCATCGCCTCCTGCCCGGCCAGATCCGCCTCCCAGAACCGGCCCTTCAGGCCGAACCCCGCATTGTTCACCAGCAGCCCTAAATTCGGCTCCTCCGCGAGGCGGGCGGCGACACGCTCGACATCCTCCTCGCGCGTCAAGTCCGCCTCGATCACTTCTACCCGCGTTTCACCGCCGCCGAGCTCCCGCGCCAGCGCGTCCAGCCGATCCTTCCGTCGGGCAATCACGATGAGGTCATGATCT
>JAOAPP010000096.1 GCA_025462985.1 Bryobacterales bacterium
TACTTATCTACTCCAGTGTCGGACGGCATCCTCTCCAACTTGAACGAGTATCTGTATAAGATCGATCACTACTGGGGCGAGAAAGATCATGTTTTTGTCACGATCTGGCGCCAGACTACTCAGGCAAACGAGCAGTGCGCTCTTCCGGTGCAAATCTGTACATCCAGTCCTGCCAAGCCGGAAGACGCGTGGGTGAGCCGCCTCAACTGGGACCACATTTTCTCGCCGACATTCTTGAGCCACTATGCTTACGGATATGTGAACCGGAACGAAGGGTACGGTTCGGTGGCTGGGCAGGATCCGGCGACACTTCCAAAGATTCCGAACGCTGTGGCTTACAATGCCTCTCCTGCGGCAAGCTTCAGTGGAAACGGCATCACTACCTTCGCCGGTTGGGGCAATACGCAAGGCCCCGGATATCTGAACAAGACGACCCGTCCTTCCCACATCGCCAATGAGTTGGTGACCTGGGTGCATGGCGCTCACACGATCAGATTCGGGGGCGAGTTCAGGCATCTGCAGCAGGTTTTCCGGAACAATAATAACCAATCGGGGACGCTTGGGTTTTCAGCGCTGTCCACCGCATTGCCGGGGATTCCAAGCGGTGATCCTTTCGCGAGTCTTCTGGTCGGCGCAGTGGATAACGGCAATGTCAGTGTACACAACGTTTCAAAGTACGGAGCCCAACAGCTTGCTTATTCGCTGCACGTCGGGGACACCTGGAAGATTTCGTCGAAGCTGACTTTTAGCTACGGGATCCGGTGGGATAAATTCACGCCAACTTATGAGACCGGCAACCAACTGAGTTTCTTTAGTTTCGCTCCGAATCCGGGCGCCGGGGATCGCCCTGGCAGCCTGGCCTTTGCAGGCAACAAATGGGGGCCGGCCAGTGCTGGCGTCCGTTATCCTGAGACCCCTTTTAATGGCGCTTTCGCTCCGCGCCTGGGAGTCGCTTACAAGCTGAACAACGATACGGTCGTTCGCGCCGGTTATGGAATGTTCTATACGCAGGCGTTCTATCCCGGCTGGAGCGGCGGGATGTCGCTCGATGGATTCAATCCACAAGTGAGCTTCAACGATTCCCTGGCGGGATATCAGCCGGCGTTTTTTGTCGATAATGGATTTCCTGCTTACAACAAAGCTCCAAATGTCAGTCCGACGGCCGACAATGGCACAAACGGGCCGAACTATCGTCCGACTTATGCGAACCATCTCGCATACACGCAACAATGGAACTTCACTATTGAACGCAAGTTGGGTTCAAGCAGTATTGCAAGTGTGGCCTATGTGGGGAATAAGGGCACGCACCTGCCTTCGCAGATGCAGCCGCTTAACTCCCTGAATCCGTCCCTGTTGACAACGATGGGATCGACGGAACTCAACTCGGTGTTTCAGCCGGGGCAAACGTCGCTTTACGGAGTGAACGTCCCGTATTCCAACTGGGTGCAGACCCTGAACACTGCGGGAACCTGCAAACCAACGGTGGCGCAAGCCCTGGTGCCGTTTCCCCAGTTCTGCGGAGCTCTCTTCGGACAGAATGAAAATGAAGGGACTTCGGAATATAACTCCTTCCAAAGCAAGATCGAAAGGAGTTTCTCGAACGGATTATATCTGGGAGCGAACTACACGTTTGCCAAACTGCTGACAAATGCTGCATCGACGACCCAGGCCACATCGGGCGGCCAAGTGATCGGAGTAATAAATCCTTACCAGGGAAGCCGGAACAAGTCGCTCTCGCCGGACGACATCACACATACCTTCTCCCTATTGGGTGTTTACGACCTTCCCTTTGGAACAGGGAAGGCGTTGCTGAGTCACTCGCGCCTACTTGACCGGATAGTGGGCGGGTGGACGCTGTCGTCGAGTATCAAGCTGGTTTCGGGTATGCCGCTGTTCTTCAGCAACTCGAGCCTTTGTGGTGTTCCGTCCCAGTTCACGGCTGCGTGCATTCCGGGGATATCGTCGGGCGCCAACGTATTGACCCAATCCTGGAGCGGCTTCAACGTAAACCGGCCGGCATTTAACGCCGCCGCATTCGAACCAGCGTCACTCTTCGCCAGCGGAAATTACTTGGGCGTCGGTCCTCGCATCAGCAACGTGCGTGGGAGCCCGTATCGGGATACCAACATCTCGATCTCGAAACGTATCAGCCTAAAGGAGAGCCTTGCTCTGGAAATCCGGGCCGAGGTGTTCAACGTTTTCAACAACCACTATTTCACGTGTGATGGTCAGTTCAGCGACTGTATTCCTTTCAACAACGACCCGTCGAACGCCAAGTTTGGCCAATGGAACGGGACCGTGACGCAGCCGCGAAACGTGCAGCTAGTAGGGCGTATTACATTCTGACGTCTCAGCCGGGGCGAGTGCCGATGTTATTGCCATTGGCGCTCGCCCGAGACGAGAGAGTTACTTCGCCGCGGCCCATGCCAAGCCATCGGGCTCGGGGCCGGCGTCGATGCGGCTGGTGATCTCCAGAGTTTTCAAGTCGACGACTGCAACATAGCCGTCGCCGGTGCAGGAGACGAAGGCGCGGGAGCCATCGGGCTGCATCTGGATGCCGGCCGCTCCATGTTCGATGGGGATGCGCTTGGCTTCTTTGCGAGTGGCGGCGTCCAGGATGGTGAGACCGGCATTTTCCAGGGAAGAGACAAACACCAGCTTGCCATCGGGGGTGAACTTCAGCCGGTTGGCTCCCTTTGCGTTGGCTTGCACCGTGTCGATGACCGTGGAAGTTTGGAGATCGACGATCGATACCGATCCGGATTGGGCGTCCGCGGCCCAGAGTTGCTTGCCGTCGGGAGCTACATCAAAGCCTTCGGTGCCGCGGCCGACGGGAATCTGAACTTCATCCCATTCGCCGCCTGGAGGACCCATCGGGCCTCGAGGACGTAACGGTGCACCTGCGGGCGGTCCGCCAGAGCCCGGAGCCGGCCCCGGCATTTGGGTAGGAGCGCTCTTCTGAATGACCGTGACCGTTCCGGAACTCACGTTCGTTGTGAAGATGCGTTTTGCATCCGGCGTGACATAGAGCATGTGCGTGCGATTCTGCCCCGTTCCGAGAATCCAGTCAATTTTCTGCGTGGCCGGGTCGTAGCGGCCGATAGCTTTGGCGGCTTCAGCGGTGAACCAAAGTTTTCCGGTCGTAAAGGTGAGACCGTGTGGACCGCGAAGAGCGCCGAGATCTATGGGCGAAAGGGCCTTGCGCTCAATTAGGTCTATGACGGCGAGCGTATTGTAGGCGCCGCCTCCATAGTTGGACACGTATGCAAGACGTCCGTCCGCGGAGGCGATCACTTCGTGCGGGTCGGGGCCCACGGGAGCCTTCCCGAGAACTTTTAGCGTTTTAGGATCGATGACCGCCAGCGTGTGTTCGCCCTTAGATAGCACCAGTAAAACTCCATCAGTAGTACTGCCGGTACCACCTAACAGCCCAGATGCGATCAAGTTCGCTGCGAGGGCTAGCCGAATAACTTTCATCAGTGAGATTAAATCACAAATGATTAAGTCATTCGGCCATCGCCAGACTTACGCTACCTGATCGGAGCGATTGCAGAATGGCTATCGCAGGCCAGCTGCAACGGCCCGGTCAACAAAGGGCATTTGCTCCACAGGCGTGATGTCCTGGAGAAATACGAAGTAGTAACTCCCGTTTACCCGAACTTTTGCCGTTCTGTTGTTGAATCCGTCGCCGCAGACCTCCAGTGTCTCGCCCGATCCTATTTCGGAGAGGAGGCCGAGACGTGTCAGTCCGTTTTCCTGGGGCAACAATTGGATGGCAGAGATTGGCTTAGAGAGAACGATTCGGGACTGCACGTCACGGATGTTATCTGCAAAGAAAGCGTTGAAGTTC
>JAOAPP010000110.1 GCA_025462985.1 Bryobacterales bacterium
CGATCGGTTTCTCGCAAAGCACGTGTTTGCCGTTCTCCGCTGCCTTGATAGACCACGGCACGTGCAGGTGATTCGGCAGAGGATTGTAGATGGCGTCTATTTCAGGGTCGGCCAACAGTTCCTCGTAAGAGCCGTAAGATTTACCGATCCGGAGAGTTTCGCTGGCTCGACGTGCTTTCTCCGGATCCCTTGAGGCAATGGCCGTCACCTCGGAGAGTTCGCCAAATTGCATTGCGGGGATGACCTTCTTCACCGCGATGTTCGCTACGCCCAACACGCCCCATCGGACCTTTTTCGACACCTCCGAAGTGTCTCACGATGTTCAGTTCGAGTTAGGGTTCAGAGCCTGTAGTGCACTATGAAAGTGTTGAAGATCTCGTTGTTTGTTGCCTGTTATAACGACACACTGTTTCCCGAGACCGGCAAGGCGGTTGTACGCGTGTTGGAGCGGCTGGGGCACGAGGTGGAGTTCCGGCAGGCACAGACATGTTGCGGCCAGATGCATTACAACACCGGGTATCAGAAAGATGCTTTGCCGATGATGCGGCACTTTCTTAATGTGTTTGCGGATGCTGAGGTAATTTGCGTGCCTTCCTCGTCGTGCGTGGCAATGATTCGCGATCATTATCCGAAAATGGCGGTGCAAACCGGGGATGCGGAGTTGGAACGCAAGGTTGTGGCCGTTCTCCGGCGCGTTTTCGAGTTTTCCGAACTGTTGGTAGATAAGTTGGGGGTGACCGATGTGGGCGCTTTCTATCCGCACGCGGTAACGCTTCACCCCTCTTGTCATTCCTTGCGCTCGCTACACCTGGGCGATAAGCCACGGCGACTTCTGGAATGTGTTCGCGGGCTGACCTACCTTCAACTTCCTGAAGGCGACCAGTGCTGCGGGTTCGGGGGAACGTTCGCCATAAAGAATGCAGAAGTCTCGGCGGCCATGCTGTCGGACAAAGTTCGATGCGTGCTGGACACGGGTGCGGAAGTCTGTGCAGCAGTGGACAACTCCTGCCTGATGCACATCGGCGGAGCGCTCAGCCGGCAACGGACCGGAGTAAAGGTGCTGCACCTGGCTGAAATCCTGGCATCTACTGAAGCAGGAGAGCGGGCGTGAGTGTACGCGTGGGGCATGCAGCGGAAGCTCCTGCCTTCCCAAGTGCGGCGAAGAAGGCCGTGCGCAATACGCAACTTCGTCACAACGTCCGGCATGCCACCGACGTAATTCGGCGGAAGCGCGGCATCGTCGTTGACGAGATGCCGGACTGGCAGGAACTGCGCGAGTCCGGCCACCAGCTAAAGGAACATACGCTCCGGCACCTGGAGTTTTATCTACAACAGTTTGAAGAGAACTGTACGCGGGCCGGCGGCGTCGTTCATTGGGCACGTGACGCGGACGAAGCAAACAAGATCATCACTGGACTGATTCAGGCGCACAACGCCACGGAAGTCATCAAGGTAAAAACGATGACATCCGATGAGATCAATCTGAATGCGGCTTTGGAGGCAGCGGGGATCACGCCATTCGAAACGGATCTCGCCGATCTGATCGTGCAGTTAGGGAACGACCGGCCTTCGCATATCGTTGTCCCGGCACTGCATCGCAATCGTATGGAGATCCGGCGGATCTTTCTAGAGAAGATGGGTCTTCGGGAGTTGGGCGAACGCCCTGAAGACCTGGCCGCGGCCGCCCGCAGCTATCTCCGGGAGAAGTTTCTGAAGGTGAAGGTTGGCCTCAGCGGCGCGAACTTCGCGGTGGCTGAGACGGGCGCTGTTGGCGTGGTGGAGTCAGAAGGAAACGGGCGAATGTGCGTCTCGCTGCCGCGCGTTCTGATCAGTCTCATTGGAATCGAAAAGGTAATTCCGCGTATGCAGGATCTGGAAGTCATCCTGCAGCTGCTGCCCCGCTCCGCGACGGGCGAGCGCATGAACCCCTACAACTCGATCTGGACTGGCGTGTCGCCGGGCGACGGCCCCGAGGAGTTTCACGTCGTCCTGCTCGATAACGGCAGGACAACCGTGCTGGCGGACAACGAATCGCGAGAAACTCTGGACTGCATTCGCTGCGGCGCCTGCCTGAACGCGTGTCCTGTCTACCGGCAAACGGGCGGACATGCCTATGGCTCCATATACAGCGGACCCATCGGTGCGATTCTCACTCCGCAACTTCAGTCCATGGAGCATTCGCAGTCGTTGCCCTACGCTTCTTCTTTATGCGGCGCCTGTTATGAAGTGTGTCCGGTAAAGATCAACATTCCCGAGATCCTGATTCACCTTCGCGGGAAAGCGGTGGAGCAAGGGTATTCGCCGTTCAGTGAACGAGCGGCGATGAAGGCCGCCCGGTTGGTGCTTACCAAGGGTTCGCGTCTCTCCATGGCGCAGAAAATAGCTCGGATTGCTCAATTCCCTTTTGAGCACGACGGCAATCTGCAGAATTTGCCTGGCCTTCTGGGTGGATGGACGGCCTTTCGAGACCTTGCCGCAGTACCGCCGCAGTCGTTCCGCGAGTGGTGGGCGGAACGCGAGAAGGTCAGGCAGCAATGAAGGGCCCCAAGGAAGAGATATTCGGGCGTATCCGGAGCGCCAACATACACACGGTCCCGACGGGGCGCGAATCCGAGTACGGGCAGATTGAGCGTAAGTACCGGCAGACGTCATCCATCGATCGGGACGCGGTTATCGACTGTTTTGTGGATAGGCTGCACGACTACGGGTCCGGCGTGTTCCCATGCAGGGAATACGCCATTGCAAGCACGATCGCTTCAGTTCTTCGCAATCGCGATATCCGAGAGATTCTTGTTAGTGCGGGCGTACCAGCAGCATGGCGTCCCGAGGGTATTCGCTTCATAGAAGACCACAACCTTAGCTACGAGGCGATGGACCAGCAGGGCGGGGTGCTGACGGGATGCGCAATCGCAATTGCCTTGACCGGCACGATTGTTTTGAAGCATGTCGCAGAGCGGCGCGCACTGACGTTGATTCCGGATTATCATCTGTGCGTCGTGTTTACGGAGCAGGTGGTCGAGACCGTGCCCGAGGCCATTCGGCAGATCAGCGGCTTTCAGGCAGCTCCGCTTACAACTATCTCCGGTCCTTCCGCCACGGCCGACATTGAAATGATCCGCGTCAAGGGTGTGCATGGGCCGAGATCCCTCGATGTGATTCTCGTGGAATCGGCGACGACTTAGAACCACGATTTCGGCGCATTAGGATGGTAGTGTTCAATTGGCCACTTCTATGGAATCCAATGTGACGCAGAGGGTACACCAGGCTCTATCAAGATTCCGCGTGGAGATCCCTTCGTGGGGTTTTGCAAACACCGGCACCCGGTTCGGCAAGTTCGTGCAGGACGGCGCGGCTACAACGACGGAAGAAAAATTCGCGGATGCCGGGCAGGTACATGCGCTGACGGGCGTGTGTCCTACTGTGGCACTCCACGTACTTTGGGATCTTCCGCAAGGCATCGACAGCACGGGCGAGGTAAGGGAACATGCGAACAGGTACGGCATTCGGCCGGGGTCGATTAATCCGAATCTCTTTCAGGATCAGATCTACAAGTTCGGCTCGTTCGGCAATCCGGATCCCGCCGTTCGGCAAGAGGCGCTGGTGCATTCGAGGCTGAGCATTGAGATCGCAAAGGAGCTGGATTCGCGCGATATTTCCTTCTGGTTCACAGACGGATCGAACTATCCGGGAACGGCGAATATCCGTGAGCGGAAGCGGCTTTTCGAAGACTGCCTGAAGATTACGCATGCGGAGCTTGCCTCTTCGCAGCGGATGCTGATCGAGTACAAGCCATTCGAGCCCGCCTTCTATCACACGGACATTGCGGACTGGGGCATGGCTTTGCATTTCGCTCGCGCGGCGGGACCGCTGGCCAGGGTTTTGGTCGATACTGGCCATCATTACCAGTCGCAGAACATCGAGCAGATTGTGTCGTGGCTGCTCTCAGAGGATATGCTGGGCGGGTTTCATTTCAACGACCGGCGCTATGCGGACGATGACCTGACACTTGGGTCTATTGACCCGTACCAAGCGTTTCGGATCTTTCACGAGATACAGTTCTTTGAGTGGGAGACTGGGCGGCCCGCGGACATCGCCTATATGATCGACCAGAGCCACAATCTCAAGGGCAAGATCGACGCGATGATCCAGACTGTAAACATGGCGCAAGAACTCTATGCGAAGGCCGCGCTGGTAGATCATGCTGCCTTGGCGCATGCACAGAGTAAGTCAGATTTGATCGGGGCAGAGGCATGTCTGCAAGACGCCTTCGCGACAGACGTACGGCCAGTAATTCGTGAATGGCGCGCCTCGAAGGGATTACCACAGAACCCAATGCAGGCCTTCCGCGAGAGCGGCTACTGGGAGCGCGTCTCCTTGGAACGCGCACAACGAAACAGGTCGAGCGTAAGTTCGTATGCCTGACGGCGGCAAAGCCTATCTCGCGATCGATGTGGGCGCGGAGAGCGGCCGTGCCATTGTAGGACGCTATCAGAACGGCTCGCTTAGTATGAGCGAGATTCATCGGTTTGCCAATGAACCGGTGGAGTACGGCGGCTCGCTTCATTGGGATGTCCCGCGCTTGTGGCTTGAGATTCAGCGTGCATTGAATAAGGCCGGTGAGCGTCGGCTGGATGGAATCGCGGTCGACACATGGGGAGTAGATTATGCGCTGCTCGGCGAAAGAGGGCAGTTGCTTGAAAACCCGTATCATTATCGCGACAAGCGCACGACGGGCATGATGGATGCCGTATTCCGCGCGGTCCCAGCTGAACAGATTTACGAAACGACTGG
>JAOAPP010000124.1 GCA_025462985.1 Bryobacterales bacterium
CCGTCAAAGCGTCGTTCATTCGGGCATGCGCCTGTCGCTCCCCGTCGCCGATCAGGACTTCACTCAGCTGCTTCATGTCCCGGTCAAGGCTCGTGGCCGTGGAGGCGAACTTCGCGTGAAGTTTGCCGGCCGTGTCCTGGTCGCCTAGCGCGAGGCGCAGCAGCAAACCCCGCTCGGCACTCAGCATGTCTGCCGCTTCCGTCGATGTGACGCCCGCGAGATCCAGGCTCCGCGACGTAACAGACGCGGTGTGGGACAACTCGTTCCCGAGAGTCTCAGTCGTATAAAACGAAGAAACAGCAAGCAGCAGGCTCAGCATCAGGATCCCGATGCTGCCCCCCATGAGTTTTTTGCCGATAGTCATTTATCGCCGCCAGAAAATCTTATGAACCGAAGTCGAAGCTGACACGAACAAGCGCCTTTTCCGCCTTGCCCTCAATCAGGAAAGGCTTGAACATCCATTTCTTTCCCGCATTTACGGCGGCGCTGCTGAGCACCGGATTTCCTGACACGACATCGACTTTCTCGACGCTGCCATCTTCCGCTACGGTCAGATCGACCAGCACTCTTCCGCTGATGTGTACCTGTTTGGCAATCGCTGGCATCGTCGGAGCGATTCGGCTCACAATCGATTTCTTCGCCTCATCCTCGGGAACGCGAAGCATTGCCGCGGTGGCCGTTCTTACCGCGACTGACGAGGCGAGTAGGAGCAGGGCAGCGGTAGCGGTTTTCGTACGCATGTGCTTAACAGAAGAGAAGTAGAAGGAACGCATAGTAGGTCTCGATTTCTTTATCGGCAGAAATCGGAATTCTTTAACCCTCATCGAAAAAATATTGCATCCGCCCCGTACGAAGATGAATTAATGCGCCTTGCCGAACGAATGCAGAAGATCGAAGTGGAGTCCGCCTTTGACGTCCTGGTCAAGGCCAAGGCATTGGAAGCAGCCGGACGTTCCGTAATCCATCTTGAAATCGGCGAACCGGACTTCGAGACTCCGCACTCGGTGGTCGCAGCCGCCAAGACCGCGCTCGACGAAGGCTGGACCCACTACGGCCCGACGCAAGGCCTCCCTGAGCTTCGCGAAGTCATAGCGTCTTACGTTTCGCAAACACGCGGCATCACTGTAGGCCCGCAGCACGTGTGCGTGGTCCCCGGAGGAAAGCCGATCATGTTCTTCACCATGCTCGCGCTGCTCGAAGCAGGGGACGAGGTCATCTACCCGGACCCGGGCTTTCCAATCTACCGCTCCATGATCCGCTTCCTCGATGCCACGCCCGTTCCTCTCCCCCTTGTCGAGAGTCGCGGTTTTTCTATCGATCTCGACTACTTCAAAAGTTGCATCACTGACCGCACGAAGATGCTCATCCTTAATTCGCCCCAGAATCCGACCGGCGGACTGATCCCGGAGAACGACATCCGCGAAATCGCCGAACTGGTGCGCGAACGGGACCTCATCGTCTTATCGGACGAAATTTATTCACGTATCTACTATTCCGACAGCCCGCCTTTCTCCATCGCAAGCCTCCCGGGAATGCTGGACAAAACAGTCCTGCTCGACGGTTTCTCGAAGACCTATGCCATGACCGGATGGCGCCTCGGCTACGGTGTGATGCCCGAATGGCTGGTCGACGCCGTCAACAAACTCATGGTGAACTCCAATTCCTGCACCGCCAGCTTCACTCAGCGAGCAGGGCTGACTGCACTCAGTGGCCCACAGGACGACGTCGAACGAATGGTGGCCGAGTTCCGCCGCAGGCGGGATGTCTTCTGTGCCGCGCTGAACGAGATCCCCGGATTCCGCTGTGTTCTCCCCGGCGGAGCCTTCTACGCCTTTCCCAATATCCAGGCAACCGGCATACCCTCCCGCCGGCTCGCTGACATGCTCCTGGAAGATGCAGGAGTCTCTTGCCTCAGTGGCACAGCCTTCGGCGATCATGGCGACGGCTACATTCGGTTCAGCTACGCCAACTCGCTCGAGAACCTGCTCGAAGGAGCGCACCGCATCAAGGAACTCTCCCGACGCTGGACATCCTCGACTAAGGATTGATCTATCGTTTAGGAGAATTGCCCGCATATCGGCGCGAAAGCCCCGTTTTCGTGCAACCGGCACAACGGGGAATCACGTCTGTTCAATATCCGACAAAATCGCAGCTTCGCCGCATGCTCTTACGCGGCGCCAAGAATTGAGGCTTCGCAACATGTCCGCTGTTCCTCAGCTGCCGACAGCTGACTTATCCGATGCGTCTTACGCCCGGTCCCAGGAAGACTATGAAGCGGGTGTTAACCCCCAATGGGTCCGGCTCTTGAAGCTCCTGCAAATGAATGTGAGTTATGCGCGTTGCTTAGGCGCTGAACTCTTCGCGCACGACGGAAGCCGGATCTTGGATTGCCTGTCCGGCTATTGCGTCCACAATCTGGGGCACAATCACCCAGCCATTCTCGATGCGGTCAAAGATGAGTTGGACCGTTGCGGTCCCGCTATGCTGCAGAGTCATGTACCGGAGCGCGCCGGCGAACTGGCCAAGCGCTTATGTCAGGCGGCTGGCGGTAATCTGACGAAAGTGTTCTTCTGCTCCTCTGGAAGTGAGGGCGTCGAAGCAGCCATCAAGTTTGCACGCGCTCACACCAGGCGAAGCGGCCTGCTCTACGCTGAGGGCGCCTTTCACGGACTGACCTGCGGAGCGTTGTCGCTCATGGGCGATGCCTTCTGGAAGAAAGGCTTCGGCCCCTTGCTGCCCGACACGCATCAGATCCGATTCAATAACCTTTCAGATCTCGAAGAAAGACTGAAGACCAGGAGCTATGCCGCGTTCATCGTTGAGCCGATCCAGGGTGAAGCCGGCATTCGCTTACCCCGGACAAACTATCTCAAAGAAGCTCGGTCTCTGTGTGAGCGATATGGAACGCTTCTCGTTCTGGACGAAGTGCAAACCGGGTTTTGTCGCACTGGCCCATTTCTTGCCTCTCATCACTATTCGGTTAACGCCGACATCCTGATCCTCGCAAAAGCCATGAGCGGCGGTCTGATACCCAGCGCCGCCGTGCTGATGAGGGAGGACATATACAACGCGGTTTACGGCTCCCTGAAGCGCTCGCTCATTCATACCTCAACCTTCTCCGAGAATGGACTAGCTATGCGAGTCGGCCTCGCCGTCCTCGACACTCTGGAACAGGAGAACCTCGGCGACCGCAGCACACAGCTCGGCAACTACATGCGCCAAAGATTACGGGAAGAGATCGGCGACCTCGAAATGGTCGCGGAGATCCGTGGCGAGGGGCTGTTTTCCGGCATCTGCTTTCGGCCGCCGGAGAGGTTAGGGCTGCGTCTTGGCTTTGAGACCTTCACCAAAATTCATCCTGCAATGTTCGGCCAGGTTCTGGTCATGCGGCTTTTCCGCGATCGCCACATCCTGACTCAAATCTGTGGCAACAACTTCATGGTTCTCAAACTGGCGCCGCCGCTCATCGTGAGCGAAGCACAAGTTGACCTGTGCGTGGATGCCATAGCAGACGTAGTAAAACTGGCACACTCTCAAAATCTATTCTGGGCGGAGGCGCTTGGTCTTGCCCGACGCGTCGTAAATCTCTAGGGCCAATGTTTCGCACCAATTGCGAGTTGAGTCAATGAAAGAGGTGTGCATCGTCGGCGGAGGACCGGCGGGACTTGCAGTCGCGATCGCCGTCACCCAGTCCGGCTGCCGCGCGACGGTGGTCGACCACGCTCTTCCACCCATTGACAAAGCGTGCGGCGAGGGCCTCATGCCGGACAGCATCGCTGTTCTGGAGCGACTCGGAGTAACAGTGCCGCCGGATGTGGGCTTTCGCTTCCGAGGCATACGCTTCTCAGATGCTCGATCGGTCGTGGCCGCTGATTTCCCCAACGGCGCGGGGATAGGTATCCGCCGCCTTGCACTCCACCGCCTGCTGCTGGCACGTGCTGAGGAGCTTGGTGTGACGTGCCTTTGGGATGCAAAAAACGTCCAGCACACTGGCCAAAAGGTTATGGTGGACGGCCGCACAATCAGGTCCGACTTCCTTGTTGCCGCCGACGGCCAGAACTCTCTGACTCGGCGCGTCCGCGGCCTGCACGGAATCGTCCGCGAGCATCGACGCTACGCGTTCCGCCGCCATTATCGGATCGCTCCCTGGTCCCCCTACATGGAGTTACATTGGGGACCCCAATGCCAGATCTACGTCACG
>JAOAPP010000128.1 GCA_025462985.1 Bryobacterales bacterium
GGCGCGTATTACAAAGCCTTCTGGGCCGATCCTCCCTCGTGTGCTGTTGGTGAGCCACGCAAGAAGTATCGCGGCGAGCGATCATTTCCACTGGTTCTGCAGAATGTTCACCGATATTTCCTCTATCTTGCGCTCGTTTTTCTGGTGTTGTTGGCGCTCGACGTTTGGCGGGCGTTTTGGTTTGCTAATCCGGATACCGGTCGAATCCAGTTCGGAATCGGCGTGGGAACCGTAGTGCTAGCGGTTAACGTTGTGTTGCTTGGGAGCTACACGTTTGGATGCCACTCGCTACGTCACCTCATAGGCGGACGGCTCGATGAGATTTCCAAATCGCCGATTCGCCGGAAGTCGTACAACTGTGCGGGGTGCCTGAACCGCCGCCACATGCTGTTTGCGTGGATGAGCTTATTCGCGGTGATGTTCGCTGACCTGTACGTACGTTTGTGCGCCATGGGGATCTGGTCTGACTGGAGACTTCTTTGATGCTGGAGTACCAGACGCACGAGTACGATGTGCTGGTAATCGGGGCGGGCGGAGCGGGACTGAGGGCGGCAATCGAAGCATCAGCCAATGGTGCGCGCGTCGGCGTTGTGACAAAAAGCCTGCTCGGCAAGGCGCATACTGTCATGGCGGAAGGCGGTATCGCGGCAGCGCTCTCCAATGTCGATGAACGCGACAACTGGAAGGTCCATTTTGCAGACACCATGCGGGGCGGACAATATCTCAATAACTGGCGCATGGCCGAACTGCACGCGAAAGAAGCACCAGATCGTGTGCGCGAGTTGGAAGGGTGGGGCGCTCTCTTCGATCGCACGAAAGACGGCCGTATTCTGCAGCGCAATTTCGGCGGCCACCGCTATCCACGCCTGGCACACGTGGGCGATCGGACTGGATTGGAGATGATCCGAACCTTGCAGGACCACGGCATTCATCTGGGCATGGAAGTTCACATGGAGTGCACGGTTCTGGTTTTGCTGAAGGACGAGGGCCGCATCGCTGGCGCTTTCGGCTATGAGCGGGAGCGGGGCAGGTTCCTGCTCTTTCGAGCGAAAGCGGTCGTACTAGCAACAGGAGGAATCGGGCGAGCCTACAAGATCACAAGCAACAGTTGGGAATACACCGGCGATGGACATTCCCTGGCTTATGGGGCCGGCGCATCGCTCATCGATATGGAATTTGTTCAGTTCCATCCGACGGGTATGATTTGGCCTCCCAGCGTTAGGGGCATTCTGGTGACTGAGGGAGTGCGGGGTGAAGGCGGTGTACTCAAGAACAAAGATGGCCGCCGGTTCATGTTCGACGATATCCCGGAGAATTACCGATCACAAACGGCAGACAGTGAAGAGGAAGGCTGGCGGTATACACAAGGCGACCGGAATGCGCGGCGTCCCCCGGAATTGCTCACTCGGGATCATGTCGCGAGGTGCATCATGCGGGAAGTTCGCGAGGGAAGGGGCAGTCCGCATGGCGGCGTCTTCCTGGATATTGCGTGGATCAAGACTCGCGTCCCGACCGGCGCCGAATATATCAAGCGAAAATTACCGAACATGTATCACCAGTTCAAACAGCTGGCGGGCGTCGATATCACAAACGAGGTGATGGAAGTTGGACCCACCACGCACTACACCATGGGCGGTGTCCGGGTGGACCCCGATACCCAGATGTCGGACTTGCCCGGTTTGTTTGCGGCGGGTGAGTGCGCCGGCGGTCTGCATGGCGCTAACCGGCTAGGCGGCAATTCGCTTTCCGATCTGCTGGTATTCGGGAAACGTGGAGGCGAGTACGCAGCCAAGTTCGCGAGTGAAAACGGTGCCGTTAGCATCAATCTGGATGAGATTGAAGCAGCGGCTCGCTGGGCGCTGGAGCCGTTCGAGCGAACGGGTGAAAACCCTTACGAGGTGCAGCAAGACCTGCAGGAGTTGATGCAGGATCTGGCTGGCATCGTACGGCGTGAGGGGGAGATGCGTGACGCACTGGAAGCGCTCAACAAGCTTGTATGTAGAGCCAAGCGAGTAGGGGTGCCGGGTAACCGCGAGTACAACGGCGGGTGGCATACGGCGCTGGACTTACGACATCTGCTTACGGTCGCCGAGATCGTCACTCGTACGGCGATCGAGCGCAAAGAGAGTCGCGGAGCGCATTTCCGGGAGGACTACCCGTCAAAAAACGACCAGGAGGGCGGCAGCAATATCGTCGTCCAACGAAGCAAGTCAGGGGAAATGGAAATAAGGCGTGAGCCACTCATGGCTTTGCCTTCGGAGCTGAACCAGGTTATCGACGAGATGAAATAAGGAGAGGATGCGATGTCCGCTGCGATGTTTCGTATCTGGCGCGGGGGTAACGGAAATGGCAGTTTCCGGGAGTACACGACCGAAGTCGCCCCGGGAATGGTGGTGCTCGATGCAGTTCATCGCATCCAGGCGGAGCAGGCTAATGATCTGGCAGTCCGATGGAATTGCAAGGCGGGCAAGTGCGGCTCCTGTTCGGCGGAGATAAATGGCCTGCCGCGTCTGATGTGCATGACCCGGCTTGATACTCTTCCGCTGGAGGAGCCGATCACAATTGAGCCGATGAAGAGCTTCCCGCTGATTAAGGATCTGGTGACGGATGTTTCCTGGAACTACCAGGTGAAGAAGACAATCCGCCCATTTACACCGCGACCCGCTGCTGCCGATGGTAGCTGGCGCATGGCCCAGGAGGACGTGGATCGAGTGCAGGAGTTCCGCAAGTGCATCGAGTGCTACCTGTGTCAAGACGTCTGCCATGTTCTGCGGGAGCATCACTTGCACGGGCAATTCGTTGGACCACGGCTTCTCGTTTTCACGGCTGCGCTTGAGATGCATCCGCTCGACACCGGGCGGCGGACAGACGATTTGCATCGAGAGCACGGCATCGGATACTGCAACATTACAAAGTGCTGCACGACCGTGTGCCCCGAAGGAATCACAATCACTGACAATGCAATTATTCCGCTGAAGGAGCGTGTAGTGGACGACCACTTCGATCCTTTGCGGAAGCTGTTTCGAATATTCAAATGAAGGAGGACAAAATGCAGTTCGAGTTGAAATTGCTTTCGCGCGAGGCGATCCCCGAAGCGCTCGAGAAAGCGGTGCGATACCGCCTGCTCAATGAACCCTCTCTGGCGGAAAGTATTTGCCTGGATGTTCTACGAATCGCCCCGGCCAATCAAACTGCTCTGGTGACGTTGTTGCTCGCCCTGACGGACCAGTTTGGGATCGAAGTGACCGCATCGCAAGCGAAAGAGGTTCTGGAAAAGCTAAGTGGCGAATACGAGCGGTTTTACTATGCCGGAATTATCGCTGAACGTTCGGCAAGAGCTCGCCTCCGTGGTGGACGTCCGGGCGCAGCTTTCAAAGCGTATGAGGAGCTTACGGAGGCAATGCGTTGGTATGAGAGGGCGCAAGCGTCGCGGAATCCCGGGAATGACGATTCGATTTTGCGCTGGAACACGTGTGCGAGAACTCTGATGCAGCACAATGAACTGCGTCCACGGCCGGAAGAGAGGTTCGAGCCGGTTCTGGACGACTAAAGCGAGGATTGAAGGAAAAGAGCGCGCAACGAAGTTGTGGTTGGGTTCGGGAACCTTTGCTGCTGAAACTTCACCAACGGAATTTCGCTTCCTGCCGATGTACCAGACAGAATGCTTATCCGGTCAGTTCCCGCCTTAGGGCCAGCTTCAGTTGCAGTTCGGATAAAATCGGGATTGTACTGCATGTCTTTCACGGACCTGCGGGCACGGAACCACATTACACGAACTTTCTCTGACTCTATTCCTGCTTTAGGAAGGCTGCGATTGCGGGCGCCTCGGATCGTTTGCTTACGATGCAGCCATCAATGCTTTCGACAACCTGGGCGAAGGTTCGACGCATGCCCGGAATTGCAGCGATGCGCGGTTCGAAGAAGCTTTGGTAATCATTCTTCGACTGCTCGTCGCAGAGGGAGTTGCCCACGAGGGGCAGCGAGGATCGACCCAGAGGCGGCAGCAATTTTTCAATTTCCGAGTAGTGAGATTTGACGAATTCAAAAGGCGTCTTCCTGGTGGATTCGGAATAGCGGCCAGCCCCGATGAAGATGATGCCTTCCGATACCGGAACCTGGCCCGAAGCCCAAGCTCCAAGTCCTAGCTGAAGAGCCGCCGGGTCGCGAAAAACGCCCATGGCGCGGATCAGGCGGCTGCGGTCCTGCACGTCTTTCGAGGCTTTGTAGACGGCGAGGAATTTCTCTGCCAGGGGAACGTTTCCGTAGAACGCAGCGGTTTGCAGGATATATCCGGCGACGTTCGGGTCGATAGAACGGTCACCGGTAAGCCATTTAGTGGCCAGTTCCTGCGCTTGCCTGGCGAGAGTTTCGTCTCCGCCCAGAGTGGACGCGACAAATAGCAGACCGGGGCGGATGAGCTTGTTGTTGTCCGGTTCGCCTTCCTTTGCGAGCCAACCCAACTCGCGAGCACGGGGTCCGAAGGTGTTAGCGAGGTAATGCTGGTATTCGTTGAGTGCATTTGACGGAATCAGATCTTCGGCCCCCACTCTTTCGAGAGAGACCCCATGAACGCTGATGGCAAGATCCAGAGCCGCCAGCAGCACGGGCGGAACGGGATCGTCGTGGAAACGGGCGGCGAGTTTCAGCGCTTCAGAGTAAGGCAGCAGATTGGCCTGGGAGGCTGCTCCGGTGTTGCCGATCAGGCTGACACGCTCGGCTGGGTTCAGGCGCTGTTCGAAGTTGCCGGCGGTCAGAGCCGAAAGCAGATTGTCGCGATAGTCTACGCGGTAGTAGCCGACACCTTTGTCATTGGCTTCGACCCATGCAGGACAGCTAGTGCCTTCCAGAGCGACGTTCGCGGATCTCTGGGTGAGGAGCGCGCACTGGCTTTTTCCTTCGTCGCCGGAACCGTATCGGACACAAACGGGAATGCTCCAAAGCTGTGGGTCGGGAGTCTTCGACGGCAGCAAGGAGAAGCGGCTTTGTCCGAGTGTCAGTCTGGGCGCGACATTCTTGTCGCACTTGAGGGCGACACTCACGACGGGTATGCCGGGCTGATCCACAAAGGTGGAAAAGGTGCTGCGAACATCTTTGCCGCTGGCTTCGCTTAGAGCGGCGAGGAAGTCCGCCGTTGTGGCCGTTTTGAAGGCGTGCGCGTTCAGGTAGCTTTGGACGCCCTGCTGAAACTTGTCGGGACCGATCCAGTTCTCGAACATGCCGATGACATTGGCCCCCTTTTCGTAAGTGATCGCGTCGAAGGCGTTATCGATGTCGCCCATGGATTCAATTTGCTGCCGAATGCGCCGGGTGGAAGGCAGGCTGTCTTCGCGCTGTGCGCCCAGATGTTGGAGGACGTCGGAGGCGCGGGTGTTCCATTCGGGTTTCCACTGCGCAATGAGTTTCTCTTCCATCCAGGTGGCGAAAGCTTCGTTCAGCCAGGTGTCGTTCCACCAGTTGGTGGTGACCAGATCGCCGAACCATTGATGGGCGAGTTCATGGGCGGCCACTTCCGCGTAGGTGCGTTGACGCCGAATGGTATCACTCGCCGCTTTAGCCAGGATAAGGGAGCCGCTGTAGGTCACCATGCCGGGATTTTCCATGGCGAAGCCGCTTGGGATTGGGATCGCGACCTGGTCGGCCTGTTCGTAGGGGTATGGAATTCCGAAGTAAGTTTCGAGGCGCGTGAGGATAGGGGCGGTCACCTCGGCGGCGTACTGGCCTTCGGAGGCGCGTCCCTTTGGTGTGACGATGCGAACCGGGATTTGATTCTTGCCGGCTTTTCCGGCGTCCACAAATTCGAAGGGACCGACGCCAAAGGCTACGAGATAGCTGGGGAGCGGCTTCGTTTCCTTGAACGTGACGGTTTTGACGTTGCCAGTGGTTGTTTCTTTCTCGGCGGGCGTGTTGCTTATAGCGGCATCACCGACGGGGACGTCCAGCGTGAGCTGCCACGGCACTTTATAGGTGGGCTCGTCGAAGCACGGAAAGGCGTCGCGGGCGTCGGTGGTTTCGAACTGGGTGAGGAGGTAACGGTTGCCGTTGTCCTGAGAAACGAAGATGCCGGCCGGCTGCGGGGAGCGAATCTTGCCTGTGTAGTCCATGGTGAGATCGGCTGTTCCGGCAGGAATCTCAGACGGGAACTTCAAGCCGGTGAAGTTATCGCCGCCGGCAATTGTGGTTCCATCGAGGGTTTTGCCGGCTTCAGTCAGTTGAACCTTATTTAATGTCAGTTCG
>JAOAPP010000150.1 GCA_025462985.1 Bryobacterales bacterium
ATCCAACAGCCGGCCAGTCCGCACGGCCTGCGTTTCAAACACTTTCTGATTGCCTTTGAAGAATGCCAAGGTGGTCTCGACATCCGCTACCTGGAAATTCTGGGGAAGATTGTCCGGGATGACGGGATCGTACACCTCCAGATAGACCAACATGGTCTGCTCCGGCCGGAAAACTTTTGTGACATTCGGGACCAGCTTCTGGCCGTTCTCAACTAGTGGATTCTCTGAGAGCAGCTTCTTCGAATTCTTGATACCCCCAATCTGCTCCGAGACCGCTGCACGCTGGTTGCTAACAACAAGTGAGCTCACGCGCAGCGTCTTAGCTTCCGCGAGGTCCGGGACCGTGAAGCGCGCTTCAAAAGTGCCGGTCTTGCCTTCGCCGTTCTCGCGCGCCACAAACCGCAGCGTGTAAGCTCCCGGCGCCAGCGTCACACCCGTGTCGTACTGAATACTCTTTTGTAAGACCTGGCCCGCGATGTTCTGATCCACCTTCACCGGAATGGTATCCCGCACCGTTGCAGCCGGCCGGTTTCGAGCGTCCCGCACCTCCGCAATGAAGTCGAGCTCCGTCGCCTGCCGTGCGCCTTTTTTCTGAAATTGCAGCGCCGACCCGGGCACTTTGACCGAAATGGGCGTGAAGTATTTCCGTTTATCGAGTCGGAAATAATCCACTTCCACCGCGATGGGCAGATCCGTCAGAGGATTCTCCGACTTCAGCGCCTGCGCGAGTTGGGCTTCCTTGTCCTCCTCCGCCATTCGTTTGAATGTTGTCGGCGCGTAATAACCCTGGCGGTAGTCCACCTTGGCGCGCAGACTCGCAAGACGCGGCGAAAACTTAACTTGCAGCTTGCGATATCGCCCGTCCAGCGCGGTGTTGGTACTCACGTACGAGAGCACATAGTAACTGGTGAAATCCTGCTGCACTTCCCGCATCCCGTCAGTCAAGTCGTTTGAATCAAGGAGGGCCCTCCCGCCGGTATCGACGGCCAGGGTAGCCAGCGTCTCCTGTTGATTGATGAAGTTTTGCTTCAGGGAGTTTTGTCCGGCGCCGCTGAAAATGTTCGTGCCAGCCGCTCCTTGCTGCGTCACGTCGCCGCCCGGGACCAGAGCCGTCAAGCCACGCGCATCGATCGGATAGAACGCCACGTTCGATCTCACCGCGGTATTGATCGTGGCTCGCAACTGCGACTGGTTGTCCACCCCGCTCTTCTGCATCCCACTGGAAATGTAAATCAGCGCCTTCTTTTCGGGATACTGGCCTAATGACCGGGCTGCATCCTGCAGCGCCGCCAGCTTCAGGTCCGCGTTGAAGATGTTGAACTCGGTTTCATCGGCTGTGAACTGGCCGCTTTGGTCCTGCGAGCCGGCACCGGTGTCCGCGAAAGTCGCGTTCTCGGCGGATTCGCCAATGCGAAATGCCTGAATGGCTCCCAGCAGCTGCTCGCGATCGGACGTGAAGTCCAGCACTGTCTTCAGTTCGCTGCCGTAGGTCATTATCGACACTTCGTCACTGGTCGTCATCTGCTTCTCGAGAAACTTGATCGCAGCATTCTTGGCGCGAATCTGTTCAGCAGCCTGCATGGATGAGAAATCGAACAGGAGCGCGATCAGCCGCCGGTCCTGATACCTGCTCTTCAAGTTCGAGTCCGGAGCGGGCTTGGGCTGGTTCGATAGGACGGCCGGACGCTGCTGGAGGGTTTGCCGACGCGGTGGCAACGAGTCATTCTTCAGATGCTGCAAGTCGACGGCCTGCAACTTCTGCATCTTGCCATCCTCGAACACCTGAAAGTCGTCCTTCGTTAGATTCTCAATCGGCTTTCCGTTCCGGTCGAGAACCGAAACGTTGACGACAACTATGTTTGTGGTGGTCGAGAATGTGGCTCGGGGCTGTTGTCCGTCGATCCCCGGGCCAGCAAGCAGTGCTGCAAGCAAGAGTGGCACGGACTTCAAAATCGGAACCTCACCACTGCGTTCAGCGAGCGCATCGATCCAGCCGCGCTCGGCAGTCCGTAACTGGTTGAGTTCACCACCGTGTAGAGACTGGTGTAGTTCACGTGGTTCAGGAGATTATTCGACTCTATCCGGAACTCCAGACGCCGGCGCGATGCTTCGGACAGAGTGAACGATCGCGCCACAGCCAGATTGAGCGAGAAGATGCCTGGGCCCGGGATCGCGTTTCTTCCCGCATTGCCAAACGCCCCGTTTGGCGGAGATGTAAAGGCGCCGGCGTTGAAAAAGCCCGCTCCCGAATCGATCGGAAGTCCAGTCGCCTCGGCGCGCTGGCTGCCCGCGCCACCTGTTTGGGCAAGTTCTTCCGTGGTGCTCAGTACGCGCGCCGTTAGTGGATTTCCCGTCTGGGCCGTCAATGCCCCAGTGAACTGCCAGTCCTTCAGCAGCCGTCCGCTCTTGCTGTCGGCCGCAATGCGCGAGCGCGGTCCCGCAATGGGCGACGTCCAGTTGAAGCTGCCCTGGAATTCATGCCGGACGTCGAATGAGGACAGCCCGCGATCTGCGGAAATGTCAAGCCAGTTTTGCACAACCGTGTTCCCAACCCCGCCGAGTGCGGCCGTATCGTCGAGCGATTTGGCGAACTGGTAATACAAGTTGAAAGAAAGACTCCGGTGGAAACGCCGCACTGCCCGCAATTGCAATGCGTTGAATGTCGAGTTGCCCACGGGCGTGTCGTAAACAAACCCGGTCGCGTTGGCCACCGAGGTTGCCGAGGAATTCGTGTCACCGGGCGGCAGTTGGTTCGGCTGAGTCCGCACATCGAGTCGCGTGCCTTTGGTGCCTAGATAACCGACCTCCGCAAAAAAGCCCTGGCCGAACTCGTGCTGGATCGTGATATTCCAGGTGCCCGCGTATGGGGTCCGATAGAACCGGTCCACGGCAAAAGTGTTCGTGACGGCCTGTTGGGTTACGGCAGTGAAGCCTCTGGACAGGGTGAGCAGGTCGCTCGGGCTGCTGTTCACCGCGTAAGAGACCGCAAACGGCGGCTGCTGCGCCATGTTCTGCGCCAGCGAGAGG
>JAOAPP010000161.1 GCA_025462985.1 Bryobacterales bacterium
GCGATCGTCAATATAGATGGCTTCTTCAGGCGCAACCTGCGCCAGGCTCAAAGCCAGCCGCCACATCTCCAGATCTGGTTTACGCATATGGACGAAGTAGGAAAAAATCATAAAGTCGGCCACATCACGCAATCCAAATCTCTTCACTCGATATTCGGTTAGTCCCTCGCCCTCATTGCTGATAAAAGCAAGCTTCAGACTGTTGGCAACTTTGACCCGGTGAAGCAGTTGGATGTTCTCAGGCCACGGTATCGATTGCTCGTATGCGTAATCACGAACCTGCTCGATCGTGAAAGCCTGGCCGCCTGGGCAGAATACGCGTTTCAAGTAATCCTCGAACGTCATATATCCACGCTCATAACTGTCGAACATCAGACGATGCCGGCTCTGTATCCGGTCCAGGTCGCAGCCGAAGTGCTTCGAGATCTTGATCCGCAGATCCGTGTCCCAGCCGTTCGTGCCAAGCACGCCGCCTATGTCGCTAAACAGTGCTACATACCGCGATTCCGCCATGGAGTCAGAGTCTCACAGGTGACCATGAGACAGCGTTCAAACGTTTACGCCGGACGCAAGGAAGCCGCCGTCGACGGCAATGCACTGGCCGGTGATAAAGGTGGCCGCATCCGAGGCTAGAAAAATTGCGCTGCCAACAAGCTCGGTAATGCTGCCAAACCGTTTCATCGGTGTCCGCATCAGCAGTTCGCGGCCCCGATCGGTGCCATCAAGCAGACCCGAATTCAGTTCAGTCCTGAACACTCCCGGAGCAATTGCGTTCACCGTGATTCCCTTCTGCGCCCATTCGACGGCCAGACTCCGGGTAAGCCCCATCAGGCCGGATTTCGAAGTGGCGTAAGCTGCGACCTCAAAGAAACCCACATAGGTCGTCAGCGATGCAATGTTGATCACGCGCCCGTGCCCGCTGGCTTCCAACGCCTTGTAGAACGACTGGCAGGCGCGCAGCGCACCGGTGACGTTCACATCCATCAGCGCATTCCAGCGCTCTTCTTCTACTTCAACGGTGGGCTTCCGGAAAATCTGGCCGGCCGAGTTCACCAGAATATCTACCCGGCCGAATTGGCCCAGAATGGCGTCCCGAAGGGCGTCGATCGAAGCGCGATCGGATGCATCGACGGGCATGCGCAGAGTCTTGCGCCCGAGGCTCTCAATTTCCTGGGCCGCTGCCGCGACAAGATTCTCCCGCCTGCCGGTCGATACCACGTCGGCGCCCGCTGCCGCCAGACCCGCCCCGATGGCGCGCCCAATGCCGGATGTGCCTCCCATGACGACCGCCACCCGGCCGGTGAGATCAAAAAGCTCCTTTGACAAAAGACTTACGCTCCTCTTATGCCCGCAAGATTTGAGACCACTTGTCCCATCTTCGCAGTTTCCAGTTCGCACGCCCAATCCCAGAATCGAACAGCCGCAAAGGCGTCTCTGAGTCCTAAGCTGTTGAAAAGCCAGTAAGTACCCCATTGGTCCCCGAAATGCCACTGTCAGGGTGATCAATCATGGATGTTCCTCGCGGAAAAGAAGTAGCTCGGCGACGCACGATCCGCCGTGTTGCGGTGATCGCGGCCGTCATCGTTGTCCTCTCGGGAACCGGAGTCGCTGTCAGTCGTCTGAAGCCGGCAGCCCCCTCTGCCGAGATGGGCGAAATGTATATCGGCACGGTGAAACGAGGCGAAATGGAACGCCAAGTTCGCGGCTTGGGCCGTCTGACCCCGCAAGAGATTTACTGGATTGCTGCTGCCGTCGATTGCCGCGTCGTCAAAGTCGTGCGCCGTCCGGGTCTCGATCCCGTGAAGGCTAATGACACCTTGCTGGTTCTGAGCAATCCCGACCTGGAACTCGAAGCCGAAAAGGCGGAGTGGCAGGTTAAACAGGATGCGGCCAATCTAGCCAACCTGAAGGTGAAGCTGCAGAGCGAGAAACTGGACCAGCGATCCAGTCTCGCGGCGCTCGAGTCGCAGTATACGCAGGCGAAATTGACCGCGGACCGCGACACGGAGCTCACGCGGCTCAACCTCAAAAGCGATCTGGAGTCAAAGCTCTCTGTGGATCAAGCTACGCAGTTCCAGAATCGGGTAGCGCTAGAAAAGGAACGTTTGAGCATCGGCGATGAGTCGATCAAGGCTCAGATTGAAGCGCAGGAAGTCGCCCTCGCAAGCTCCCGGGCGAACTATCTCACCAAGAAAAAGCAGGTGGATAATCTAACCATTCGCGCCGGCATCGACGGCGTGCTGCAGGAAGTGGATGTCGAAGTCGGTCAGCGCGTGGCAACCGGCACGATCCTGGCGAAGGTCGCGGATCCAAAGAAGCTGAAGGCGGAGTTAAAGATCGCCGAAACGCAAATGAAGGATGTGCGCATTGGCCTTGACGCTTCGATCGATACTCGCAACGGTCTCATCCCTGGCCGGGTTATCCGGATCGATCCGGCCGCGCAGAACGGTACTGTCACCGTAGATGTCGCACTGCTGGGCGCTCTGCCTGCCGATGCCCGGCCGGAGTTGAGCGTGGACGGAACAATCGAAATCGAGCGCCTGCGCGATGTGGTGTTCGTCGATCGGCCCGTGTCCGGCGAACCCGAAGCCACCATCGGTCTGTTCAAAATCGAGCCTGACAGTAAAGGTGCAAACCGAGTCAACGTGAAGCTCGGACGCGCCTCCGTCAACACCATTGAAGTCCGCGACGGATTGAAAGTCGGGGACCGGGTCATTCTCTCTGACATGACGCGATACGACCAATATTCTAGAATTCGCTTGAACTAGATGGCCATCTCACACGTAATTAGCTGAAGAACTGGAGGAATATCTAGCAATGAATGCATCTGATCCCCTGATCCATCTTGAAGGCGTCACCAAGGTGTTTGTCACCGACGAGGTGGAAACGCACGCGCTGTCCGGGATTCATATCGATATTCAGCGTGGAGAGTACGTCTCGATTTCCGGGCCCTCCGGCTGCGGGAAATCAACGCTGCTCGCGATTCTGGGATTGCTTGATTCGCCCAGTTCTGGGTCTTACACCCTGAACAACAAGCCCGTGCAGAGCCTGAAACTCTCTGAGCGCGCCAGGATTCGGAATCGCGAGATCGGCTTCATTTTCCAGGCCTTTAACCTCATTGGCGACCTCAACGTCTACGAGAACGTGGAGCTGCCGCTTACCTACCGCGGTATGGGATCCGCGGATCGAAAGAAAAAGGTGCACGAGGCACTTGAGCGCGTTGGCATGTCGCACCGGATCAAGCACTATCCGTCCCAGCTCTCGGGCGGTCAACAGCAGCGCGTCGCGGTTGCTCGCGCTTTGGCCGGCGATCCGTCCATCCTGCTCGCAGACGAGCCCACCGGAAACCTCGATTCGCAGAACGGTGAACAGGTCATGGATCTCTTGCGAGAGCTACACCGCGCCGGCGCCACCATCTGCATGGTCACTCACGATCCGCGCTATGCCCGTTACGCCGATCGCTCCATCCACTTATTTGACGGGCGAGTTGTTGAAGAAAATATGGAGGTCCCCGTATGATCAGCAAAAACATCGACGTCATTGCGGTAGCCGTGCTGCTTGCAGTGATCGCCCTGTACTCAGAAGCTCGAAAAATGATGCCGCCTGAGGTCATCCCGAATCACGCGATGGTTGCTGCTAGCCACGCGAGCCGCGCAACGCGCTGCATTTTCACAAAGGTGCTCGACACACCCGTTCCGCCACTGTCCCCGTTGTCTTTCTCTCGTTGAGAAGAGCCTATGTCAACATAGGGTTCGCTCGGTCTTAAGATACGAATAGCAACGGAATGATCACTCTTCGTAACATCGAAAAGTATTTCGAACACGGCCCGACCAAGACTTTTGTTTTGCGGCGCGTCAACCTCGACATCAAGGAAGGAGAGTTCATCTCCATCATGGGTCCTTCCGGCGCCGGAAAATCCACATTGCTTCACCTTCTGGGCATGCACGACAGCGCCTGGACGGGCGAATATTTCTTTGCCGATCACCCGATCCACAGGCTCAACAAGAAGGACAGGTCCGAGATCTACAAAAAGTACATCGGATTTGTTTTCCAGAGCTACCATCTGCTGGACTCTCTCACCGTTTACGAAAACCTGGAAATTCCGCTTTCTTACCGCAACATGAAGAAAAGCGACCGGCAGAGCATTGTCTGCGACGCTTTGGATCGCTTCAACATGGTGGGCAAGAAGGACCTCTTCCCGAATCAGCTCTCAGGCGGGCAGCAGCAGTTGGTCGGCATTGCTCGCGCCATGATCGCCAGCCCCAAGCTGATCCTCGCGGACGAGCCGACCGGCAATCTCCACTCGAGCCAGGGTAAAGAAATCATGGAGCTCTTCAAAAAGCTGAACGGCGAAGGCACCACGATCATTCAAGTCACTCATAACGAAAAGAACGCCGAGTACGGCGATCGTATTGTCTATATCGAGGATGGCTGGATACAGACCAATCCGGCAGCCCAGGCCGTATGAAGTCTGCGCCTTCTTCCCTGCGCATCCTGATCGCGGACGATCAGCCGGATGTGCTCGAAGCCCTGCGTCTTCTTCTAAAGCGCGACGGCTATAAGATCGAGTCGGCCGAGTCGCCGCAGCAGGCGCTCAGCGCCATCGAAAGCAAGGATTTCGACGCCGCCCTCATCGATCTGAACTACAGCCGCGACACGACATCCGGCGAGGAAGGACTGGAACTACTCGCCAACATCCAGAAGCTTGACTCTACCCTGCCCGTTATCGTCATGACCGCCTGGAGCAGTGTAGATTTGGCTGTCGAAGCGATGCGCCGTGGAGCCCGGGATTTTGTGCAGAAGCCTTGGGAAAATGAGCGCCTGGCGAGCATCGTCCGCACTCAGCTTGAACTGAGCGACGCAATCCGGCGTGGGCAGCGCCTTGAACTGGAGAACCAGTTGCTGCGCGGCGAGAACCTGCCCACGATGATCGCTGAATCGCCGGCCATGCGGCCTGTTCTCGAACTCATCTCCCGCGTCGGACCTTCGGACGCCAATGTCCTTATCGCCGGCGAGCCCGGCACAGGAAAAGAGGTTATCGCCCGAACACTGTTCGCCATCTCCAGCCGCGCCAACAAGCCCATGGTGACCGTGAATGCCGGAGGGTTGGCCGAGGGCGTTTTCGAAAGCGAACTCTTCGGGCACGTCAAGGGCGCTTTCACTGACGCGAAAATGGATCGCGTTGGCCGCTTCGAATTGGCGGACTCGGGAACTCTGTTTCTGGATGAGATCGCCAACGTCCCGATGAACCTGCAGGCTAAGCTGCTACGCGTGCTGGAAGTTGGGGAAATGGAGCGCGTTGGCTCGTCCAAAACCAAAAAGGTCGACGTGCGCGTAATTTCGGCGACGAACGCTAACCTCCCAGAGGAGGTTCAAAACGGACGCTTTCGGCAGGATCTGCTGTTCCGTTTGAATACCATTGAAATTCACATTCCGGCCCTCCGGGAGCGTAAGGCCGACATCGTTCCTCTTGCCAATTACTTCCTCGGCGTACACGCGCGCCGCTATCGGAAGAACATCATTGGCTTCGATCAAAATGCAATCCAGGCCATGCAGGAACATACATGGCAGGGTAACGTCCGCGAGTTGAATCACGTTGTTGAGCGTGCCGTTCTGATGACGACGGCCAGTTGTGTACGCGTCAGCGATCTCGCGCTACGGCCGGGGACAGCGAATCCGGGTCGTCTGGAAGAGATGAGCCTGGAGGAGGTGGAAGAGTTCCTCATCAAGAAGGCGTTGGCCCGTTTCGGCGGCAATGTGAGCCATGCTGCCGGTGCGCTAGGTCTCAGCCGCAGTGCTCTGTATCGCCGGCTGCAACGCTTTGGGCTTTAAGTTCAAAACCACTCATGAAGTGCGCGTGCTCTTGCTGGCGCTTGCCGCCGGACTTCCGGGCGTCGCAGTCAGCATCATTCTGCTATTGACTCACGGTTATCCGGGGCGTGTTCAATGGACCGTTGGCCTGCTGGTCGTCGGCCTGTGGCTCGGATTCGCCTTTGCGACACGCGAGCGAGTCTCGAACCCCCTTCGGACGTTGGCCAATCTGCTTGAGGCGATTCGCGAAGGCGACTACTCCATCCGCGCTCGCGTGGACAACCCGGACGAACCGATGGGAGAGGTCATGCAGCAGATCAACGCCATGGCGGCCACTCTTCGAACACAGCGCCTTGGCGCGCTCGAAGCAACAGCACTCCTGCGTAAGGTCATGGAGGAGATAGACGTCGCGGTGTTCGCTTTCGATCCGCAACAAACACTGCGACTGGTGAACCGCGCGGGCGAACGACTGTTGGCCCAGCCTGCCGAACGACTGCTTGCTCGCGATGCCACATCGCTCGATCTGGGTGAATACGTCATCGGTCCGGAGGAGCGGACCGTGCAGAAGTCGTTCCCGGGCGGTGTGGGCCGCTGGGGAATCAGCAGAAGCCAGTTTCGGGAAGGCGGCGTTCCCCACTATCTGTTGGTTGTCACCGATCTCACCCGGCCCCTGCGACAGGAAGAACTGAAGGCGTGGCAGCGGCTGGTCCGCGTGCTCGGACATGAGCTGAACAACTCCCTTACGCCCATCAAATCCATTGCGCAGAGCCTCGAACAACTGGTGAAAAGCAATCCGCGTCCTGACGATTGGGAAGAGGACACCGCCCGTGGGCTGAACGTAATCGCGAGCCGCTCGGAGGCGCTGAGCCGTTTCATGAGTTCGTATGCGCGCCTCGCCAAGCTGCCGCCTCCAAAATTCGTACCGATCGAGTTGAATAGCCTTCTGCGTCGCGTAGCCGCGCTTGAAACCAGGCTGCCGGTATTCTTCGAGGAAGTGTCGCCGATCACTATCCAAGGCGATACGGATCAGTTAGAGCAGGTTCTGATCAATCTCATTCGCAATGCCGTAGATGCAGCGCTCGAAACGGACGGCCGCGTCTTCGTCCGGCACGAACGCAACAGCACCGCCGTCGATATCATCGTCCGTGACGAGGGGCCTGGCTTGTCGAACACTGCGAACCTGTTTGTGCCCTTCTTTACGACGAAGCGCGGCGGAAGCGGCATCGGGCTGGTGCTCAGTCGTCAGATCGCGGAAGCACACAACGGCTCAGTGACGCTGCGCAACGCGGTGGACGGACCCGGCTGCGAAGCGATCCTGAATCTGCCTCTTCAATGAGTGCCGGTTACGGCCGCCGCGGCGCTTTCTTCTGAGCTATCCGCGTGGTAGGAACTGCGAACCAGCGGCCCCGCTTCCACATGCGCGAAGCCCATTTCCAGCCCGGCGCGTTTGTACTCGTCAAACTCGGACTGCGGAACGTACCGCAGAATCGGGAGATGTTTCGGGGACGGGCGCAGATACTGTCCCAGCGTCAGAATATCCACGTGGTGAGTGCGAAGGTCGCGCATCACACTCAGTACCTCTTCGCTTGTTTCGCCCAGCCCGAGCATCAAGCCCGACTTGGTAGGAACATGGGGCCGGATCTGCTTCGCATAACGCAGCATATCGAGTGACCGCTCGAAGCGAGCTCCCAGACGCACCATTCGATACAGGCGGGGAACAGTCTCCGTATTGTGGTTCAACACATCCGGATGCGCGTTCATCACAATTTCCATGGCGGCATGTGAACCCTGAAAGTCTGGAACCAGAACCTCGACTTTGCAACCCGGCACTTGCTTTCGGATCTCTTCAACAGTGGAAGCGAACAGTTCCGCGCCGCCGTCCTTGCGGTCATCCCGGTTGACGCTCGTCACAACCGCATACCGGAGCCCGAGCAGCGCGCACGCTTCGCCCACCCGCCGTGGCTCGTCATAATCCACCGTCAGTGGAGCGCCCTTCTGCACCGCACAGAAGCCGCAGCGCCGGGTGCAGACGTTCCCGAGAATCATGAACGTTGCGGTGCGCCGGTTCCAGCATTCCCCGATGTTTGGGCAAGCAGCGCTCTCACACACCGTATGAAGCTGCAACCGCGTGACGAGATCTTTTAGTTCGCGGTAGTTGCCCCCAACGGGAGCAGGCGCACGAAGCCATTTGGGCCGCTCCGGCTGGGATGAAATGGTGACGAGCACATCTTTCAGTGTAACCGTCGATCCGCCAAGATCCCCAGACGCGGCTTTGGCCAAAAACCACCGACCGACCGGCCCGGATGCACCGCCGCCGTGGCCAAGGTAGCCGCTTTTCAGTCAGTTACAGTGGCGACCCGCTTGCATCTCTTCAAATCAGGAGCAGGACCTATGAAAACGAAACTTCTTGCAACTCTGGTGTTTCTCGGAACGTCTGCACTAGCCTCCGCGCGGGTGTTGGTCGGCGTAGGGGTGGGATTCGGTGGCGCTTATGGCTATTACGCTCCTCCGCCTCCGCCTGTCGTCGGATATATGGCCGCGCCGCCCTGTCCAGGGCCCGGCTACACTTGGGTCGGCGGTTACTGGTATCCAGCCGGTCCGCGCTACGCATGGCGGCCCGGATACTGGGCCCGCGCGCCTTATACTGGAGCTTACTGGGTTGGTCCGCGCTACTACGGACACAGGTACTATCGCGGCTATTGGCGCCGCTAGTTGGAGTTATCTGCTGCCGGATGCCCGGTAGTCGCATCGAACTGGTGTCCGGCAGAAGAATGACCTCTCCACCCCAACTGTCGCGTCCCGCGAAGTCCATCAAGGCGCCGCAGCTGAAACCCCGCGGCCGACTCATCGAGCTGGACATCCTGCGCGGTTTCCTGCTGGTGTGGATGACGCTGACGCACCTCCCCACCAAGGCCAACCTCGTTTCAAACCAAACCTTCGGCTTCGTTTCAGGAGCCGAAGGTTTTATTTTTCTCGCTGGCTTCATGATGGGCCAGCTGGAACACCACATTGAACAGAAACGCGGTCAGCTCGCCACGCTTCGGGATATTGCCAAACGCACCGTTCGCGTTTACTTTTATCATTGCGCCCTGCTGGCGATCGCGTTTGCCGTGTTCGCAAAGATAGCGGTCGAACACAACCGCCTTGCGCTCCAGAATCTGCTTTCGTTTTTTCTGCAGAGCCCGAAGCCAGCGATCGTTGCCGCTGCGCTGCTGGAGTACCGTCCGGCGCTGCTCGACATTCTGCCGATGTACGTGGTGTTTCTCGCGCTGACTCCCCTTGCGCGTCTGATTGCCCGGCGTTGGACCTGGGATCCGGTCATCTATACCAGCTTGCTGATTTGGGCGTGCGCGCAATTCGGACTGCGTGGCTGGATGTACCGGCACGTCAACCTTTTTGGCCTGTCGGTTCCCGAGCCCTCCACCGGGGCTTTCGATCTTTACGCCTGGCAACTGCTTTGGATGGCTGGCCTTGCGCTCGGCAGCATCAATGCCGATCGCGTTGCTCCCCCGCCAGAGGCCCCCGAAGACGAATCGGAGCTCGGCATTACGCCCTGGATTCTGCGCCTCAGCATAGCCGTCGCGCTGGTCTCTCTCGTTCTCCGCTACTTACCGACCGAGCACTGGTTCAATCCCGACATCTTCGGCTGGCTCATCGACAAGTGGCATCTAGGCCCCGCTCGCGTCATCAATTTTACTGCGCTTGCGATCGTTCTCGTTCGCTACGGAGCGCGCATCGCCAATCTGCCCCCCCTTCGTCCACTTGCGCTTTTGGGACAAGCGTCGTTGGAAGTATTCTCCCTCCAATTGCTCTTCTGCCTGGCCGGCGACGCTCTCAGCAAGGAAGCCGATCCGATCCTGTCCTGGTGGCAACAGGTTCTGCTGCTCGCCGTCACCATGGCCGGCCTGTTTTCGATTGCACTCGCAAGCCGCTGGGCCAAGGACAAACGGAAGCAGCAGAAAACGGCATGACAGTCCCGGACGTTACAAAGAAGCGAGCCAGCGGCGGATCATGGTTTTTGTTGCCTCGTCCAACTCGTCATCCAGCAGTCGGACCTGCCGCGTATGAACTTCCAGGGTCTTCTCCGGTCCGGGTTCAACCTGATCATCACGATACGCCTTCAACACGACGACTGGGTTTTCCACTTCGTCAACCGCCCGGACGATCCAGTTCGAAGCTCCGGTCTCATGTCCGATGAACTTCTCTATCGCTTCGCGTTTGGGAGTGTGTGCTTCCATGGCCTCATCCTAACGCGACGCTGAAGCGCCGCGTCCGCAAAACAATGCTACGCACACAAGCATCTCCTCAGGGAGGGCTCGCCTTGGAGCAAAGCATCGTCGGATTCCGCCAGGACGAACAGGGCGACTGGGTTGCGGAATTAGCGTGCGGTCACACGCAGCACGTGCGCCACAACCCGCCCTGGATGGTGAGGCCATGGGTGCTGACGGAATCCGGCAGAGCGAGTTTCATCGGGCACAGGTTGAACTGCGTCGAGTGCGATTCATCGGCACCCCCAGATTTTGAGCGAAGCTAGTGCGTGGCCGCTACTTTGCCGGAACCAGCAGGATCCGCTGTTCCGTGGCCTCCTCCACTGCCTTTCGTGAATAAGGCAGGGGGTGGTACTCGCCGTTTGCCCAAGGCTCCAGCAGGTCCTCATAATGCTTATCACCAGGATTCCCGGACTCGCCCGGTGTATTCGTCATCATGGATCGGTCCCAATCGCTTACATCCAAAATCTCGCGAAACGAAGCACCATACGCTTCCGAATAATTGGGGCCAAACGAAGTCGCGTTCACAGTGTTCCCATCCCCGGGGCGACCCACGGGCTTCAGATCGAAGCTGTCCAGCAACTGTTCCCGCTTCGCTGATTCGGCCTCCTGGCCCAGAGGTGTCGATCCAGCCGGCCCGGGTTGCGGGTTTGCGGTCAGATTGAGTGGATGCCGAAAGAATGCCTTGTGCAAGTTGCCCCACTGCCATCGAGATTCATCCGGACCAAATCGCCGCTCAATATCAGCTAGCGCCTCGTCCAATGATTTCGAAAGTAGATCTCCTAGCTGAGGCACCGACTTGAGACTCGCAATCACCGCCCGCGGATTCGTCCTTGGATACGGCAGCACTTTTGCGGACAGCTTGCTGTTCAACCGGCTAAGCCATAGCTCATAAATGAGCGCCTGCTTGGAAGTCAGTGTCAGGTTCGCATCCCAGTCGAGCATTTGCGAGCGAATCGCCGCCTGCCTGCTCCCCTCCGCCGGATTCCAGTTCCTCAGCAGTGCCACGAAGTCCCGCGCCACCAGCGAGACTGTATCCTGCTGCATGCGCTCGAAATCTTCGACGTCGAACTTCTTCGCGTTTCCCAGCATCTCGACGATGCGCTGATAGCGCTCCGGAGATGCCCAGTAGTGGCTTAGCTGGTGCCCATAATCATGCGGCAGGATGTTGTTGTTCGCCGTGGCAATGAAGTGCTGCGGAGGATTGAATGCGAACGGATGCTGGTCAGCCGGCAAGAAACCCGTCCACTCGTAATCGCCCGTATCCCCCGGCACAGGAAACAGTCCTTCCCAACCATTTCGGATCGGAGCCAGCCCCGCTGCGATCCAACCGATGTTCCCACGTCGGTCCGCATATACCAGATTTTCCGAAGGCACCTTGTAGCGCGCCGCCGCGCCTTGGAACTGCTGCCAGGTCTTAGCGCGCGCCAGTGCAATCGCGGGCAGATAACCGGCCGTTCCCGGCTGCTCTCCGATCCACTTCAGTGCGTAAGCACGATGCCGCGCAGGATCTTCGAAAATCACCGGCCCGTGGATTGTGTATTTCAAATCGATCTGTTCGGGAGTCGGCGATTCCGGCCCTTCCGTCCCCTCCCCCGCCCCGCGCACGAGCAGCGTCTCGTGCTGCACCGTAAATTTCTGCCAGGTACCTCGAACCAGGTACTGTGTTGTGTCCTCGGGGTTCACCTTCTCCACGTACAAGTCCTGCTGATCGATTCCAACGATAGTGAACCCGAACGCAATTTCGTCGTTATGCCCAACCGCCACGCCCGGCAGGGCCGGCTCTCCCGCTCCAATCACGTTCCAGCCCGGGGCAACCAGGTGAACCGTCTTTCGCAACGATGGCAGCTGCAGCGCCCGATGTGGATCATTGGCCAGAAGGGGCTTCCCGGTCTTCGACATCGTGCCGTCCACCACCCAGTTGTTGCTTCCCTGCTGTCCGGGAAAGCGAATCGGCCCGATTGCGGACGTATAGTCACGCAACACGGCGGACGTGATATCGGCCAGATCCAGACCGTGCGGCACAGCAAACGCCGAAGGAGGATCGGGCGGTGACAGCAATTCGACAGTCTGCAACCCTAGCCGCGACACCAGCAGAGCCCGGTTCACCTCCTGCATTACATTTCCGGTCATCGACAGCCCTGCCGGGCGGCTCACGATATCCTCGGGCCTCCATAACGCCGGGTCGAATCCCGCCATCCGAAACTCTTCCGGCCGCTGCCTGTTCAGGGATTTGATATATGCGTTGATCCCGTTTGTGAACGCGACCGCAATCTGTTTCGTATCAGGAGAGTAGCTGTTCCACTCGTCCTCCCAATTCCCGCGATACTGCACCAGCTTCGCGATCCGGTCCCGCGCGATGAAGTTCGGCCCCAGGACCTCCGACAAACTGCCCGTCCCGATCCGCCGCCATATATCCAGCTGAAACAGTCGGTCGTTCGCGGTTATGTACCCTTGCGCAAAGAACAGATCATCCTGATTCTGCGCATAGATATGCGGAACGCCCCACCTGTCTCGCAGAATTTCCACTCGGTCTCTCAGCCCCGGCAGGGTCTTCTGAATGCTGGTGATTTCGTCCGAACGAGCGGCTGCGAGCCAGACCGCCGTCAGCAGCACAAACCCGGTAAAAAGGAGACGGCCTCTCATTCCAGCAGTTTACCGGAGGCATTCCGGCAGAGAGCCTTGCACATCGTAAGTCAATGAGCATCTCAACTTAGTAGTTCTTCCTGTTCTGGGCCGAGAAATCCGCGCGTCAACTTGATGGCTGGCCGCCATCCAGACCAACAATGCCGACGCCAGTAGAATGAATTGCCTGTGGTCCGAGACACATTGAAATGACGTGGCATATCCTTGACGTCGGAAGTTTATGGGTGGAGGAGTTTGCCAGCGCTCTCAGCTCCTTTGTTCCTACGCTTGGCTGGTCGCCTGTAATGAGCTGGACAGGGCTGTTCGAACGTTGGGAGCGTGCCGACGAGATGCTCGATCCGCCGTTGCGGATTCGCTATTATCCACTCCAGCTTGGGTATCATCGCTTCCCGCTGTCATCATTGGTGCGTCTCGGAGTCGTGCAATCGGAGCGCATGCGTGCCGTAGGCGGTGCGCCGGCCGCCAGTCCCCTGATCTGCACGACTCCTTTCTACGCTCCCGTTGCGGAGAAGTGGAAGGGGCCCGTCGTTTACTATCAAACTGATCTCACCTACGGGTACGGCCACGTCGATCCGGCGGCGGTGCTTGCTCTCGATCGGAGACTGTGCCGCGTGGCGGCGGCCGTGTGTCCGAACTCCCGCCGTGTGGGCGATTATATGGTTCAACTGGCCGGCTGCGATCCAGGGAAGATCACCGTCGTCCCAAACGCCACGCGCCAAGCAAATATCCTGAGCGAAGCCCCGCAGAGGCCCGGCCCCTTACCGGAGGATCTGGCGGATCTACCGCGCCCCATTGTCGGAGTGATCGGTAACTTGGCGGGCAATCTGAACTGGTCTCTGCTCCTGGCTGTGATCGACCGCACACCGCAGCTGAGTTGGGCGTTCGTCGGACCGACCGATATGGACATCGAAGAACGGTCGGAGCATGCGCGGCGCGGGAGGCTCGTCGACCGTGGCGGCCGGGTCCGGTTTGTGGGCCGGAAGCCCTACAAAGCCCTTCAGGAATATGCCCGCTCCTTCGACGCTGCCGTTCTGCCATACCGGCGCAAGGAGCCCACTTACTCCGGCAGTTCCACGCGCTTCTATGAGCATCTGGCAGCTTGCCGCCCAATGATCGCTACGCGCGGCTTCGAGGAGCTTCTTCGGAAAGAGCCGCTGGTCACTTTGGTCGATACAGCCGATGAGCTTATCGCAAAGCTGGAAGGTCTAACGCGCGTGCAATTCGACGACGGATTGACACACGCTCGCTGGGCAGCCAGCCAGCTCGGAACTTGGCACAATCGCGCCTCCGCAGTTATAGAGGGGCTGCGAATGCGGTGGTCCGGCATGCTGGACGTCCCCGGAGCTCGCCCTATGCCACATTCGGAGATGGATGCATTCCGGCATGACGAACCGCGGCAGTTTCAGATGGTTGAAGCAGACCGGGTCGATTGAGTCTCAACTCTGTGCTTCACTAGCGTTCAGTTGCCTGCCGCTGCTTTCGCGGACGTGCAGCCTGACGCGGTGCTGCCGTTAACTTGCTCCACGCCAAACGAAGCGCGTGTTCCAATATGCCCGCATCCACCGCGTCAAGCCGCACGTTGGTGCTGCCCTGACGGCCCCAAGCGCCCTTTACCGGAACAAACGCTCCGGGGAGCTGCCGCACAAACAGAGCCTGCTGTTCGGGCGGAAGCTTCACCATTCCCCAGTTCTCATCCGGGTAGTGCAGAGTCGCGAAAATCTTCCCATTTACTCGAAAGTCTGGATGACCCATATGTGAGCTCTCCGCCGCACCGGGGAGCCCCAGCGCAAGCTGCCGAAAACCTTCTGTCGTCATACAGGTCTACTGAGCCATCCGCGCCGTCACCACCAGAAATAAGGTGGCACTCGCCGTTTCCACATTCGACGTGCCAATAACCACCTTCTGACCCTCACGTAGGTCAACATTGGTTTCAATTCCAATTGTGGCCTGCTGGAAGTTTGTGGTTGCATACGGAATGCTGCTGTCTTTACTTCTTGTACTCGAAGGCCCGGTGATGAACGGAACTTTCCCTTCAAATTTAAACTTGGCCAAATGAATCGAAGGGGACGTTTCGGCCGACACTGTAGCCGCATCGTAGCGGATCGAGTAAGACCCCGGCATGTTAAAGTCTGGGCTACTCAGCAGCGATTTCATCATTCCCGATGTGCTCGCTTCAGAGTTCTGACCGGAGCGCATGAGCATTGTATTGAGCAACTGATAATTTTTATATGGGAATACCGCGCGCAGTTGCCTGTACACCGGTGCAAGCAGGTCCGTCCCGGCGTCCGACACTCCCGTAATCGGCTCCATCGACCCGCTGACCACGTAAATCACCAGCTCAATGTTCTTCCCGCCCAAATCAGCCTCGCTTACAGTGTCCAGTTCCTGGATCGTTCGCACAACATTGGCAACATCGGACGCTTTGCCTTTGATCACAACGGCCCGAAGGGGATTGCTTCCCTGAACGACCGCACCGGAGGCAGTTCCCGCCAAATTAGCCAGAGCACCCGCGTCCCCATGTACATGAATCACCTTTGTGACTTTATCCTGGTCTGACAAGTCTGTACTCTGCGACCGTAACAACGAACAGAGTGCAACAGAGACGATGAGGAACTTAGTTTTCATGAGTGATTCCGTCCATTTGAAGCAGAATAATCACGTTTGGATCAGCCGTGGCCAGTTTGAGTTCCGAGCTCCCATCCGGTGCTGTGCTGAGCACAACCGCTCGCAAGCTACTTCGTTTACTCCCTTTGGGACGTCGATGGTGAGCCCGATTGACCCGCGCTAAATCCGGTAAATCTAAGCTCGGAATAGGCGAGATCGGTAAAGCCGCCAGACTGGCGACTGTCATCGTCTGGCGGCGATCTTCACGAATGTTGTTCCGGACCAAAATTGGAACAGTAATAAACATCGCGGCGGCAATGGCTGCAGGCAGAACCCAGCGGCTCTGCTCGCGGCGCTGACGAAGCCGTTGCATCACAACGTCCCGAACGGAATGAAGATCGTTGCAGTCCGGTTCAGCCGAGCTTTCGGCAAAAAGCTGATGTGAAAACTGAAGATCTGCCAGCGTATCGCGGCACAAAGCGCACTTGGTCAGATGCTCCGCGACGGCGGCGCTTTCCTGCGCGCTCAGGTCGCTGCTGCCGTAGAGCGATAGTTGTTCTTCACTGATGGAGCACTTCAAGTTCGCCTCCCGAGTTGGGCCACGACAAAGTTCTTGATTTTGATTCGGCCAGTAGAGATCTGCGACCTCACGGTGCCCTCGGTCGAATTGAGAATACGAGCGACTTCGCCGGTTGAATAACCCTCCAGATCTCGTAGAATAATCGCCTGCCGTTCTCGTGGCGAGAGCTCTTTCAGAGCTGAAAAGATCAGTCGCCTTTGTTGAGTTACGGCCATTGATTCCTCGGGATTGAGGGCCCCATCCAGCGGCTCGCTTAGAAGGTCGAGAGGCAGATCCTGTTTCGTTCGCCGCAATATATCGAAACAGGCATTGGAAGTCGCGCGACAGAGCCAAGCACCCAAATCACGCTCTTCATCCAACCTGCTTAGGTTCTTGTGGAAGCGGATAAACACTTCCTGGGCGGCATCTTTGGCCGCTTCGCGATTGAGAAGGATCCGCTGCGCCAGTCCAAGAACAGCCCGCTCATGTAGATGGATGACCCGTTCGAACGACGCAGCATTTCCCGCTTTCGCTTCCTGAATCAGACGGCGAAGCATGTCCTTCTCGAACATGAAACGGACCAACGGAATCGCCATTTGCATGCGCCGTTCTCAACACCTCACCAGATATACGTTCCGAACTGGCAAAGCGTTGAGCATTGGAACGAGATTGGGAAGCTTCACCATTCTCCCGTTTCTCATCCGGGTATGGAGGTTTAAAGCTGTAAGCCTACCTACGATTTGAGATCAGCGAACCATCTTGACTATGTTGCATCCTTCAGCACTTGTAGAAATATGCAACAGGCCGCTGCGGTTCCAACGTCCCCCGGCACTTCTCGCGTTCCCGTCGATTTCCGATCACACGGAGACCATGCGATGCCCACATCTTTTATCACGGACTCCGCTCTTCAGACTTTGAAAGAACAGTCGGAAAACGACTGCTTTCTTTGCTCTTTCGATGCGTGGGATGGGGAGGACGGGGACTAAATGGCGCAGACGAAGAACGAACCAGATGTGGCCCGGTATGCCGATATGTATCCCGCAATGGGAACGGAGCCGCGGCTTCGCATCATGCGACTGCTGCTTGCGGCGCACGCGCAGGGCATGCCTGCTGGGGATGTCGGCGCGGACCTGGATATCCCACCTTCTACGCTCTCACACCACCTCGAAGAGCTCAGGAATGAAGACTCGTGAAGGTGCGCCGCGAAAGCACTTTCCTCTGGTATTCGGCTAATGCTGATGCATTGCAGGAACTGCTCGGCTTCCTCTATGCCGAATGCTGCACCCGCAACAAAGCGACTGAACCGAAGGCCATTGTGCAGGTCTGCACATAATCCAAGGCAAAGGTCCGATGCAAGTAAAAGATACCGTCAAGGAAGAGTATGGCGAGGCTGCACGCCGCGTCACCACTGCCAGACGCAAGGATGCTGCGGAGCCAGTTCGGCGCTGGGTGGCCTCATCCGTGCGGAATCTCGGCAAGCGCCCAGCGGGCCTACTTGTTACTCTGTTCATCAACTGGGTCGTGAAGCCCTTTTCGATGGCGCTCCTTGCGTCGGAATTCTTCCGGGTGGTGTTCGCGCATTTCATCACCGGAGCCGAAGCCGATCAATACAGTGCGGGCTGCATCATCCTGGCCTCC
>JAOAPP010000176.1 GCA_025462985.1 Bryobacterales bacterium
GCGTATGTGCGAGGACTGCCGGCGGCGCGCTGAGGCGAATCCCCTGCGGGTACTGGACTGCAAGGTCCCGCAGGATCAGCCCATCATCGAGGCGCTGCCGTCCATCCTGGATTACCTGGACGCGAACGACCGTGAACATTTTCGGCGCGTGCGTGAATTGCTGGAGGATCGATCGATCGCCTACACGGTGAAACCAAGGCTGGTGCGGGGTCTGGACTATTACGCCCGAACAACTTTTGAAGTCACTCACGGCGGTCTGGGCGCTCAGAACGCAATTCTGGGTGGCGGGCGATATGACGGACTGGCCGAGAGTTTGGGGTCCAAGGTTCCGGCTCCCGGCATCGGGTTCTCAATCGGTGAAGACCGCCTCGTGATGACGGTGGAAGAAGGACAATCGGTGACGGTCGCCCCCCTGGATGTCTATATTGCTCCGATGGGCGACACTGCCTTGCGTCATTGCGCGGTGCTGGCGGGTGAAATCAGAAAAGCGGATCTGTCGGTGGAAGTGGGCACGGATCGAAAGCTGAAGCGGATGCTGGAACTGGCGAACAAGCTGGCAGCGCGGTACACGCTCATTGTCGGCGATAACGAGATTGTCACCCAGTCGTACTCCCTCAAGGACATGAGTACCGGCGATCAGCAAACGCTTACGCGCCAAAAGCTGCTGGATCATCTGCGCGTACGGAAATAGACGAAGAAACGGAAGATGGCTGAAGTCAAATTGGATTTTCTTGGCGATTTACGCCGGACACATACCTGCGGAGAGCTGCGGGCCGATGATGCGGGCAAACGCGTCATTCTGATGGGGTGGGTACATCGGCGGCGCGATCTGGGTGGGGTGATCTTCATCCATCTCCGGGATCGGTATGGCGTCACGCAGCTTGTCTTCGATGAAAGCAAGAACCTGGAGGCTCATCGCAGGGCCCAGGAACTGAGCTCGGAGTACGTCATTGCGGCCGAAGGAACAGTATCGCTCCGCAGCGCGGAGACGGTGAACCCGAGCATTGTCACAGGCGAAGTGGAGGTTGCCGTAGACAAGCTTTGGATTCTGAACGAATCGCGTACTCCGCCATTTCCATTGGAAGAAAGCGTGGACGTGAAGGAAGAAACGCGGCTGAAGTATCGCTATGTCGATCTCCGGCGTCCGCACATGCAGCGCAACATCATCATGCGCTCAAAGATTACGTTTGCTGTGCGTCAGGCATTGTACGCGCAAGACTTCCTGGAGATTGAGACGCCGTTCATGACGCGCTCGACACCGGAAGGGGCTCGCGATTACCTGGTGCCGAGTCGGGTGCAGCCGGGTAACTTCTATGCGCTGCCACAATCGCCTCAAATTTTCAAACAGCTCCTGATGGTTGGGGGCTATGAGCGGTATTTCCAGATTGTCCGCTGCTTCCGAGATGAAGATCTGCGCGCGGATCGTCAGCCCGAGTTCACGCAGATTGATCTGGAAATGTCTTTTGCTCAACAGGAGACCATCTACCAAGTAATCGAGCCGCTGGTGTTTGCGGTTTGTGAAGCGGCGGGCAAGAGCGTTGCGCTCGAGATTCCGCGGATCACTTATGCCGAGGCAATGCGCTCTTATGGAAGCGACAAGCCGGATCTGCGCATTCCTCCATTTCATTGCGTAGAGGATTTATTTCCTGGCGCTGGTCTCACAGGCGAAGGTCTTCCGCTGGTGGCAATTCATGTTCCGAAAGTTGGACAGCTGAGCCGCAAAGAACGAGACGAGTTCAAGGCGTATGGCCAAGAGCGTGGCCTTCGTGTTTATGATGATGTGAAACGGCTGGAGCGCGACTATCCGGAACAGCTCGCCAAGGTTCGGGAGCGGATTCGTCCGGCTGATGAGGATCTGCTGATCCTGGCGGGTTGGGCTGGAGAAAAGAAAGGTGTTCTGCCGGAGAACACGCTTCTGCTGGCGGCCGGACAACTTCGGTTGTTCATTGCGCAGAAGTACAACGATCGGCATAAGCTTCTCGACCCGGATGTTTTCAAGTTCCTGTGGGTGATTGATTTTCCGATGTTTGAATGGGACGAAGACGATCAGCGCTGGAACGCTGCCCATCATCCGTTCACGTCCGTGCACGATGAAGATCTGGACAAGCTAACGAGCGATCCGGCTCACTGCCGTGCGAAGTCTTACGACCTGGTGCTAAATGGAGTCGAACTGGGATCGGGGTCCATTCGTATCCATCGCCGGGATGTTCAAACGACAGTATTCGCGGCGCTCGGCTTCAGCGAGGAAGAGGCAAAGCGGCGATTCGGATTTCTTCTCGAAGCCTTGGAATTCGGCGCGCCGCCTCACGGTGGAATCGCACTTGGGCTGGATCGTCTGGTTATGCTTCTGGCGGGTGAACAATCGATTCGCGAAGTGATTCCCTTCCCCAAGACGGCTAAGGGGACAGACCTGATGTGCGAGGCGCCGTCGCCAATTCCGGATAGACAACTGCGCGAGCTCGGTATCCGGCTGAACGTTCCCCAATAAGACCGCGCGTTTCCTGAGGCATTGCCGTCACAAGCGAATCAGCTTAGGCGCTGACGGGCTCGTTGGACGATCTCCAGTTCTGCTCGTCCCAATACTTCACGCGGCCTTCGCGATAAGACTCTACAGCCAGATTGATCACGATCTGGGCGTGCGCAGCAGTCTCGACATCGAGATGTGGTTTCTCTCTGGACCGCATGCATTGCAAGAAGTTGCCGATGTGCGCCTGCATCATATCGGTTTTCTCAACGGGGATCTTAATTTCATCCTTGCCGAATTTGTAGCCGGCAAAGGTGGTCCGCTCCTTTTGGCCTTCCATCTGTACGAGTTCCGGGCGCACGATGATGTTCGGGCTGTATCGCTCAAATTGCCCATGCTCGACCATGATGATGGTTCCCTCGTGGCCGCGGATCAGGCCGGGTATGTGCTGGGAGTTTGCCATCGATGAGCTTAATACGAGGGAGTGCCCCTCGGCGTAATCGGCCATCAGGTTGAAAGTGTCCGGCACTTCGCGGTCGTCTTTGAAAATGTATTTGCCACCCGAAGCGATCACCTTGGTCGGGAACTGCGGCTTGTCCCAACAGATATTGAGCGGCGCGATGACGTGGAAAAACAGATCGGTGGCGATGCCGCCCGAGTAGTCCCAGTATTTCCTGAAGCGGAAGAAGCGGTCCGCATCATAGGGGCGTTCGGGAGCAGGCCCCAACCAGGTCTTCCAATCGATGTAATCGTCGCCCTTCTTATCCGGCCCGGCGCTCGCGTCGATGGGCCAGTTCCACTCGCCTTCAACCGAATTGCGATGGTAGGAACCCTGACTCATGATCATCTTCCCGATCATGCCGTCGGCAATCGCTTTCTTCGCCTTCCACCACTGATCAGCTGACGTCGTTTGAGAACCGACCTGCACAACTCGTTTGGTGTCGCGCGCGGTTTCGATGATCTGTTTCACCTCAGGCGTGGTGTGCACCATGGGCTTTTCCATGTACACATCTTTTCCCTGCCCCATGGCATCGAGAGCGATGCGCGCATGCCAGTGGTCCGGCGTGGCGACGATCACCGCATCTACATCCGGCATGGCAATGGCTTCGCGATAGTCCAGAAATCCTTTCGCCTTAAATCGCTCGGCCGCCTCCCGCTTACGCTTCTCGTAGACGTCGCACACCGCGACGATCTGGCATGAGTTATTGTTCTGCGCAGCGAACTCGGTAAAGGACTCGCCATCCGAATAGCCGCGGCCTCCGCACCCGATGAGCGCGATGTTGATCCGGTCGTTAGCGCCAATCACGCGGCTCGGATTCATCTTTGCCGCGGGTTTTGCGAACGCTTTGTTTGTCAAAGCCACGCCCGCGCTCAAAGCGCTGGTGCGTTTCAGGAAGTCGCGCCGATCGAACTTATCTGTAGACATGCCTTCGTCATTCCTCCGGCTCAGAGTGGAGCCTCACCGAGGAGTTTATACCAACGGGAAGAATC
>JAOAPP010000186.1 GCA_025462985.1 Bryobacterales bacterium
GACCTCGAAAGCGCCCGTAAGCTGAACAATCAGATCCACAGGGTTTTTGACGAATCGCAGATCTATCGGATCGATCACTACCTCGGGAAAGAGACCGTCCAGAACATTCTCGCCTTTCGATTCGGAAATGGTATCTTCGAACCGCTCTGGGATCGGCGCTATGTAGACCACGTCCAAATCACGGCTGCCGAATCCATCGGTGTGGAGGGACGCGGCGGCTACTACCAGGAGGCCGGCGCCCTTCGGGACATGATTCAGAACCACCTCAGTCAGGTCATGGCCACGATCACCATGGAGCCGCCGACCGTCTTCGATGCCGACAACGTCCGCGACGAGCGCGCCAAGCTGCTGCGCGCCGTTCGTGTCATGAAACCCGATGATGTTCCTAAATATGCGGTTGCCGGGCAGTACGGCCCGGGTAAAGTGGGCGGTCAGGAATTGCCGGGATTTCGGCAGGAACCGAGCGTCAGTCCTGACGCTCAGACCGATACATACGCCGCAGTGACATTCTTTATAGACAATTGGCGTTGGGCTGGAGTTCCGTTCTACATTCGAACCGGTAAGCGGATGCCGAAGCGTGTGACCGACATTGCGATCCAGTTTCATGCTCCGCCTCTCGGCCTTTTCCGACAGCAAACAAAGAGCGGCATCGAACTGCACCCTCGTCCGAACCTTCTGATCATCCGCATTCAGCCGGAAGAAGGAATCTCGCTTCGGTTCTTGTCAAAATCCCCGGGCAGCGGCATGCGCGTCCGTCCGGTCTCGATGGATTTCAATTACGGATCCAGCTTCGGCGAGCGCTCTCCTACCGCCTACGAGACCCTGCTGGTAGACGCGATGGTCGGAGATGCTACGCTCTACACGCGTCAGGACATGGTCGATGCCAGCTGGCAGATTGTTGAGCCGATCCTGGACGTCTGGGCGAACACGCACTTCGATTTTCCGAATTACCCGGCCGGCACCTGGGGGCCGAAGGAGTCCGATGAAATGCTTGCCCGCCAGGGCCATGTTTGGAGAGTTCCATGAGCTCCGCCATCATTTTTCCGGCCCAGCCGGAACAGATTCTGAAAGGTCTCGGAAAGCTGTGGACCTCGCTCGGTCAGGAAGAAAAGCAGCAAGGCAAGCCGACCGTTCTGCGGGCCTGTGCCATGACGCTCATCGTCGCCACAGACGAAAGCGATGGTGGGTTCTCAGCTTCGCAGACCATATCGGAGTTGATGCACGAGCATCCGAGCCGCGGTATCGTTCTTGCCGTCTCGCCAAAAGCGGAGAGGCCGATCGAGGCTCGCGTACTTGCTCAGTGCTGGAAGCCGTTCGGAAAAGCCGAGCAGATCTGCTGCGAGCAGATCGAAATCAGCGTCCGGCCCGATAACTGGGCCAACATCGGTCCCACGCTGGTCGGGTTAACCGCTGCCGACCTGCCCGTTGTCTTCTGGTGCCGCCACAGCGCAGCTCTGAGCCCCTCGGCGACCCGCCTCCAAATTGCCGGCATCGATGCCATCATGAACGTTTCGACTAAAGTAATCGTCGACACCGCCGGCGAGAATCTTGACACGGCCTTCGAACTCATCGCAGAATGGCGATCGAAGGGCAGGGTAGTGGCCGATCTGGAATGGACACGACTAACCCTATGGCGTCAGCCCATCGCTCACATCTTCGATAATGAAACGCGGGATAACCCGTTTTCCGCATTTCATACTATCGAAGTTGCTTACACCGATGAGAAGCCGATGGCCGCGACCTATTACATGGCGGGTTGGCTCTCCTCGCCTCACAGCGCGAAGATTTCGCTTGTAAGAACAGAAGGGTTTGGCCCTGGCATCCATCGGATTACCATCCGTTCGGAATCGGAAACCATCGATTTCGAGCGCACCACCCCTGACACCATGACACTGAAAAGTACCAACAAGCGGCAGCGGAAGTACAGCTTTGCAAACCGCTCTCTCGACAAGCTCATGAACGAAGAACTGGCTATCATCGGTCCTGACCCTGCCTTCGATGCTGCGTTCCTTCGAGCTCAGGAGCTTCCCGTTGAGTACCGCTAGCGCGCCGCAGGTCAGGATCGCGTCTGACCCGGCCGGCTCAGCCGAGCAGTGTGCCAATCACATCGAAAACTTGTTGCACGGGACGATTGCTTCCACCGGGAAAGCCACATTCGCAATCTCTGGAGGCAATACGCCGGCGCCGATGTTTCGCAAACTGGCCGCCTCTGGCCTCGACTGGTCGAAGATCCATATTTTCTGGGTGGATGAGCGTTGTGTTCCTCCCACAGACAAGCAGAGTAATTTCAAATCAGCCAACGAGTCGCTCCTCCTGCCAGCACGGATACTGGAGGCCAACATCCATCGGGTGCTTGGCGAATTGCCTCCTGACGAAGCGGCAGCAAAGTACATCGAAGACATCAAGGGCTCATTCTCATTGAAGGGAGATGAACTGCCCGTCTTCGATATCATGCACCGCGGCATGGGGCCCGATGCCCATACTGCGAGCCTTTTCCCAGGTGAGCCGCTTATCTCGGACACTACCCACATTGCGGCACGTGTCTGGGTGGAGAAGATGAAAATGGATCGAGTGACACTTCTCCCCGGTGTTCTAAGAAAGGCTAAGCACACAGTACTGCAAGCCGTGGGGCCGGACAAAGCGGAGCCTCTTTACGAAGTTCTATATGGGCCGGAGGACATCCATCAGTTTCCGTGCCAGATCGCGGCTCGGAACTCCGATACGGCAGTATGGTTCATTGATCGCGAAGCCGCCGCCAAGATTCAGAACCGATAGCAGAGCTGCCGCAGGGAGTGCCTGCTTTGCGGCGTCGCTTGCGCTCTTATGCATATCGTGTGCAGCGGAACCGCCGCCGCTTACTGCTCCAGTTCGACCGAAGTTCAGCCATCCGGCGTACAACCGGCTCATCTTCGCCGGAGATGTCATGTTCTCCCGCGGAGTTCGGCGTCAGATGCTCACCTCCGGCGATCCCGCCATGCCGTTCCGCAAAATCGCTCCGCTGATGTCCGCCGCAGACATCGCCTTTGTCAATCTGGAATCGCCTTTCTCAGACGTCGGCCCGTATCATCCCAAAGGCTTGATTTTTCACGCCGCACCGGAGGCCATCGCCGGTCTCGAGTTAGCTGGCGTGACCATTGCGTCAACTGCGAACAACCACGCGCGGGACTGTCGGTCGCACGGCGTAGAGTTCAATGTTGCCTGGCTTCGAAAGCACTCCATTCAACCACTCGGTAGCAGTGAAACTTCATCCGATACTCACCGGGGCGTAATTTTGGAAAAGCACGGGGTCCGTTTCGGCTTTCTGGGCTACACATTCGATCAGCAGAACGGAAACTGGCGAGATATCGACGAGCGAATTGCAGTCACTGACATTCCAGTGCTGTGCCGGGACGTTGCTGCGCTTAAGCCCAAGGTAGATGTTCTTGTCGTTTCCATGCACAACGGCGTCGAATACATGCACAAGCCTTCCAAATCACAACAGGCATTCGCCCATGCAGCGATCGACGCCGGGGCGAACGTGGTTATCGGTCATCATCCGCACGTTGTACAAGCCGAGGAACACTACCGGAATGGATTGATCTTTTACTCGCTCGGAAACCTTGTGTTCGACCAATACCAGCGCAAAGATACACAGCATGGCGAGATGGTCGAACTCAGCTATCTGGGCAACAGAGTTCTAACCTGTCGGGTGCTGCCTGTGCGCATCACGCCGACTGGGCCAGAACTCGAATGAGCCGTGTCGCTCAGCTCTTGCCGGCGGGTGCCTCGACGTGTCCGCCAAACTTAGAGCGCATTGCCGAGAGCACCTTCTCCGCGAACGTGTGCTCGTGGCGCGATCGGTATCGAGTGAATAGCGCGGATGCCAACACTTCCACCGGAACCGATTCCTCCATAGCGGCTTCAATCGTCCAACGTCCTTCGCCGGAATCCTGTACGTAGCCCGTGAAGTTCGACAGCGCCGGACTTTCCAGGAGCGCCATCGCCGTCAGGTCCAGCAGCCACGAGCCGATTACGCTGCCGCGCCGCCAGAGTTCTGCGATGTCAGTCACATTCAGGTTGTAGCGTTCATTCTCCGGAAGGGCTGCGGAAGCTTTATTCACCAGCAGATCGAAGCCTTCTGCATAAGCCTGCATCACCCCGTACTCAATTCCGTTGTGGATCATCTTTACGAAGTGACCGGATCCTGGAGGTCCGCAATGGAGATAGCCTTGTTCGGCTGTTCCACTTACTTTCTCTCGTCCCGGTGTACGAGCGATATCGCCAATTCCGGGGGCGAGCGTTTTGAAGATAGGCTCTGTGTTCTTAAACGCCTCCTCGCTGGCGCCGATCATGAGGCAGTAGCCGCGATCGATACCCCAGACACCGCCGCTTGTTCCGGCATCGCAATAATGGACGCCTTTTTTCTTTAGTTCGGCCGCGCGACGGATATCGTCTTTATAAAAGCTGTTTCCGCCGTCGATGATAATGTCGCCCGGCTCCATCGCGCCCGCGACGGTCTGGACTGTGTCTTCCGTTGGCTTGCCGGCGGGCACCATCACCCAGACAACCCGGGGCTTCGGCAGCTTTTTGACAAGATCCTCGTACGAGTTCGCGCCTTCTGCGCCGTCCTGCTCCAGCTTTTTCACGTTCTCGGCGCTGAGATCGAACACGGTGACCTTGTGTCCGTCCTTCATCAATCTCCGAGACATGTTGGCGCCCATACGC
>JAOAPP010000283.1 GCA_025462985.1 Bryobacterales bacterium
CCAGGGCCAGTCCGAGTGCGCAAATCAATTTTCTGTTAGCCATGGCAAAGTACAGTTTTTCACAGGTCATGTTGAGATACAGTGAAGTGCCCGAAACACTGCCGCTTTTCGAACAACCGGAGCCCGAACTTAAAAGCAGGTTGAAGGATCGCCTCCGCCGGCTCGCCGGTCAGAAGCACTTTCTTGGCGGCAGTTCCTGGAAGTACGAGGGATGGCTGGGCCAAGTGTACACGCCCGAGCGCTACCTCGTGCGCGGCCGGTTTTCCCGCAAGCGATTCGAACAGGAATGCCTGGCCGAGTACGCCGAGACGTTCCCCATAGTCTGCGGCGACTTCTCCTTTTACCAGTTCCCTTCGCAAGAGTTTTGGAAGCGCCTGTTCGGTGCAGCTCCGCAATTGCAGTTCGCATTCAAAGTGCCGGAAGAGATCACCGTGCAGTCGTTTCCAGGCCACCCTAGGTATGGAGCCCGAGCCGGCAGCCTCAATCCCAATTTTCTCCACCCCGAACTCTTGGAATCCGAGTTTCTCCGCCTGCTGACGCCCTATCGCACGCAAACGTCGCTCATCCTCTTTGAGTTCACCGCCTTTCCGCCAAGTGCTTTCGGTGATGCCGAGGTCTTCGCTGAAACTCTCTCGGACTTCCTCGGCGCGCTTCCGACAACCTTCCGCTACGGTGTCGAAATCCGCAATCCCGAATTCCTGCAGCCCGCCTACTTGCAGGTTCTGTCGCAACACCGCGTGGCGCATGTGCTTAATTCATGGACGCGCATGCCTCCGCTCTCCGAACAATTAAACTTTCCCGGCGTGTTCACCACGGACTTCACCGTCTCTCGAGCGCTCCTTCGGCCGGGGCGGCCCTACGAAGAAGCGGTCCGCCTGTTTGCGCCATATTCCTCCACCCGCGATCCGAATCAGGAAGTTCGGGATGCTCTTCGGAACCTGCTGATCCGGGCGAAGCAGCGAAGCGAGCCCACGTTCATCTTCGTCAACAATCGCCTCGAAGGGAACTCTCCCAACACCGTCGCGGCCATCACGGGAGACCTCTGAGTGGCCCTCAAATCCAGCAACCGACAATCCGCAGCAAACCTCTATATCACTGAATATGCGATGGACCCCGGGCGGTGGCAGCGACGATATCCAAGATGACCGCGACAGTTCCGGAGGCGGAGGCGGATTCGGCGGTTTTCATCTCGGCATCGGCGGCTTCATTCTGGTTGGGATCCTGAGCTTGGTTTTCCACCAGAATCTGTTCACACTCTTCTCGGGCGGCGGCACAAGCGCCCCGGCAAGCAGGCAGCAGCAAGTTGCCCAGGACAGAGGCGAAGGCCGCGAAGTACAGTTTGTCACCTTTGTCCAGAAAAATGTCCAGGATACCTGGACGCAAATTCTTCCGGAAACCGCCAGAGTGCCGTACCGCAGGGCCAAGCTGGTGCTATTTCGAGATGTGGACAGATCCGGCTGCGGCACTGCGCAAGCTGCGATTGGACCGTTCTACTGTCCGGAGGACGAAAAGGTTTATTTGGATCTGAGCTTCTTTGACGAACTCACGCAGCGGTTCCACGCCCCTGGAGAGTTCGCGCAAGCCTACGTGATCGCCCACGAATTTGGACATCACGTGCAGAAGATCCTCGGCATCGAAGGCAAAGTGCGGACGCTCCAGCAGCGAGACCCGAGTGAGCGAAACCCGCTCTCCGTGCGATTGGAGCTCCAGGCAGACTGCTTGGCGGGCGTTTGGGCGCACAGCAGCCGCCAGCGCGGAATTGTGGAGAACGCGGACATTCCTGCCGGACTGCAAGCTGCCGCCTCGGTCGGCGATGACCGGCTTCAAAGGATGGCGCGAGGACGAGTGAGCCCCGAGACATTCACACACGGGTCCTCCGCGCAACGCGTGCACTGGTTCAGAGCAGGGCTCGACTCCGGACAAGTCGGAGCCTGCAATACATTCCGGCGAAGCGCGCCACCCGACTCTGAGCAGCAGTAATCCCGCGGAATCAGATCCGCAGGAAAATCTTGCGCACGTACATCCAGCGAAGCATCAGCCAGTAGATCGCCAGCATTGCCGCGCCGAACAGCAGGGGCTCGAAGGCAGAGCCGAAAATCTGAAACGGCCTCATGCCGAGATGAATCTTCAACGAACTGCTGACAAACTCCTCGCACAAGTGCGCGATCAGGTAAGCGGCAATTGAATTCATTCCTATGACAACCAGCGGATACGCCCACTTGCGCTGCTTCTTCACGTCGATCACCCAACTGAACGCAGCGAGAAACAGAAAACAGATACCTCCACTGAAAAGGGTCCAGGCCGGAGACCAGATCCGTTTCACCACCGGACAGATTCCGGAAAAGTGCAGCAGCAGTCCAGCGAGCACGCCAATGCAGCCGGCCACGACGAACTTTTTCAGCGGAATACGAGGCGCTTCCGAACGCAGCCAGCGGCCGGCAATCAACCCGAGAATCATCGTCCCAAGCGTCGGGATAAAGGAGAGCGTCAGATAGCCGCCCTCGTTATAGGCAAACGGTTTCGTTCGCGGAAAAAGGTTCAGAAACCACTGGTCGAACGCCAGGCCCAGATTGCTGTTCTTGTTCCAATGCGATGCGAATCCGGTGAAGTTATGCGGCCAGTCGGCGGGCACTCCCACAGCCGGGTAGTTGAAATGCGGCCCGGGCGCAGGATACAGAGCCCATGCCAGCCAATAGCCAAACAGGATCGCGCCGAACGCTCCCCACTGCCAGCGCGGCGAACGGAAGCCGAGGAGGAAGAGAAAGGGATACCCGCAGCCAATCTGCGTAAGCGTGTCTTCAAAGGTGAAGTTGGTTTGCGGACCGTGCAGCGAGCGAAGAAATATTCCAAGCGCCGCTAGTAGAAGTGACCGCCACAGCGCGTGAACAAACATCACGCCGAACGTGCCGCCTTTGCGAAGCCTGCTGGCGATGGAGTAGGGAAGCGCCACGCCTACCAAAAAGGAAAACGACGGCTGAATCATGTCATGCAGTGAACAGCCCGCCCATTCGACATGCGACTGGTTATAGCCGAGCAAAGCCCAGAACCAGTTCCCGGGAAGCGCCTTCGACACCGCCGCGAGCTGCAGCACCTCACCCATCATCAGCAGCATCACGAATCCGCGATACGCATCCACTGCGACATTTCGCGCGCTGGCTACCGGCTCTACGATAGCTGGATCCGATGCTGACCCTCCAGGGACCGCCCGCTCCGGAAGTGCAACCGGAATCGTTGCGTCGCTCATTACGCCTCCTCGTTAGATTGACTAAGATGTTAATCGACAACCTACACGTTCCGGCGAAGAAAGTCTACTCTCGTTGTTTGGTGGTAAACCAGGCCGCTTAACTCTGATGTTCCATAAATTTAAAACAGACAAGCATAACTGCGAACCGCTCAACACATGTGATACCCAGGACCCACAGGAGGTGCATTGGCAATAGCGGCCAAACGGCAGCCAAAACTACGGTGTGGAGCGTGAATATGCGATGACCCCGGCACGGAAGCGAGGCTGATTCCTATAATCCCAGAAATCATAACCAAAGAACCAGCACACCAGTGCGGTCAAGAATGCAACCTCTACCTGCGCCTTGTAGGCTGGAAGCGAATTGGTCGCGATTAGCCCCGCAATCCCCAAACATAGCCCGGTCAGGCGGAGTGCAAGGGATTTCCGCTGACAATGCATCCGGGCATTTTCTATTTGCGGCGGATCGTTTTTTGGCGGTACTGCGGGATCGGATGCGAGCTGGTCGTACATGGGCTATCTCCTTTGCATTCTGCCGGTTAGCGATCAGCGGTCCCGGTTGCTGATTAGCAACTAAAGGCGGGAGGTCCCGACGCGAGTTTCCGGCTAAGTAAACGTGTGTGCCGGGCGAGGGTTTTGC
>JAOAPP010000302.1 GCA_025462985.1 Bryobacterales bacterium
TTCATTCCCAGCGCCGCCATGCCGCGCCGGTTCACCTCTGCCAGCACGCTAGTCTCGAAGCTGCGGAAAGTCGCGTCCAGACAATTGAGAGGCATCTGCACCGTGTCGAACGGGAAGTCATGTGAAAGCATCTTCAAATGAATGGAAGGATCTTTATGTCCCGTGAACCCGATAAACCGTACTTTGCCCTGTTGTTTGGCTTGCAGCAGGGCCTCAGCCGCGACGTTTGGAGCAAAGTTCAAGTACGGATCGTTTTCGTAGATTACCTCGTGTATCTGCCACACGTCAAGATAATCGGTCTGTAAGCGCGTTAGAGATTCTTCAAGCTGGCGCATGGCGACCTTTTTGTCACGTCCATGCGTACAGACTTTGGTCATCAGAACAGCGCGGTCCCGCTTGTCCTTGAGCGCCCGACCCAGCCGCTCCTCGCCTAGGCCTTGATGATATTCCCAGGCATTGTCGAAGAAGTTCACCCCGGCGTCCAAGGCCTCATTGACAATTTGGGTCGCTTCAGAGTCGCTGTTCGCCGAACCGAGATGGTATCCGCCAATTCCCAATGCCGAAACGTCCAGACCGGTGCGGCCCAGTGGCCGCCTGGGCACTTCCGCGCCGGACTGCCCTTGGGCTGTGAAGCCCGCCGCTACCAGCATAAACGCCTCCACAAAGCCTCTTCTGGTTACATCGAATCCAGGCGCCATGTTATTTCGTTGGAGGGTAAGGATGCCCGGTGTTGTCTGGCATCTTGAGCATCTCTCTCAACTCAACCTGCTGCATGTCGACCGGAAATTTGTGCGTGAGCCGCGCCTCGGGGTTGTCGAACCTGAGCGATAGTTTGTAGAGCTCGAATCGGCCATCAGCCGCATATTTTCGGCAGCGGTCGCGCAACGACTGCATCGCCGATGATTGCATCGGCTCGAAACCTTGCGCTACTTTGAGCGCTTGCTGCAGGGCTTCCGGCTTATCAATACCGGTAATCGTAGTAGTCACAGGCAAACTCATCGCGTATCTCAGTGCTTCTTCGCCGGTGAGTACGCCTTTCTGTACCGGTTCGCCGTGGCCACAAATAGGCTTCATCCCGAGCGCAGCGATTCCCCGGCGGTTCAGCTCGGGCAGTACCTGTTGCTCAAAGCTGTGAAAGTGCGAGTCAAATGCGTTGAGCGGCATCTGCACCGAGTCAAACGAAAAACCTGTGGCTAGCATCTTCAGGTGAATGGATGGATCCTTGTGTCCCGTGAACCCGACAAACCGCACCTTGCCTTCCTTCTTGGCCTGCTCGAGCGCCTCTGCGGCACCGTTCTTCCGGATGAACAAGGCGGGATCGTTTTCGAAGCACACGCCATGGATCTGCCACAGATCCAGATGATCGGTTCGCAGCCGATGCAACGATTCCTCGAGCATGCGCAACGCAAGCGCCTTGTCTCGCCCATGCGTACAGACCTTGGTCATCAGGAACACGCGATCGCGCACTCCCTTTAAACCGGCCCCCATCCAGGCTTCGGTCTTGCCGCGGTGGTATTCCCAACAATTGTCAAAAAACGTAACGCCGCCATCTACGGCCTGCCTTACTAGGCGTACTGCGGTGCGCTCATCAGGTGCATCTCCTAGATGATGTCCGCCAAAGCCCAGCACCGAGATCCTGACTTGGTGGCGACCGAACTGTCGTAGAGGAATCGAGTCTCCATTAGTATTCGCCATCGTGCGCTCCCGCCATCAATCCCAAACTGGTGCAACTGAGCCGCCAATTTCTGGGCTATGATTTGAAGCGACTTGCTTCGCGTTTTCTGGTCCGCGAGTCGAAACATGGCCTTCACGCGACATCCGGTCGACACTGGAGCTGGTGATCACAGTGGTCTTGTGAAAGGGAGGGGCCTGACCGATACGGTGGTGATCAACCGTGATCCTCGGTAGCTCTGAGACGAAGGCTGCTTCAGGCTTCCTGCAGCATTCCGTTCGGTACTTTGGAGCAAGCGCCTGCGCGTTCGCTGAACGCAGCTTCTGCTGCGTCGTCGAGTTTGGGAGGCTCCGTGGTCCGGGTCGGGGCGGAAAAGTACCAGAAAGAACTCCTCCTGGCCGGCCGCTGAGCAAATGCAGATCAGCCGCGCCGCTTTTGTAGAGGAGTTTCGAAACTGTTATGGTGCATTCGCTGCATCTCCTCGATCGGAACTATGTGACGCTATCCGGCCGGTGGATGGAAAAGGGTCCCTAACCGAGCGACCCGGCTTTCTGCGGCTGCACACCTTGCCTGCCGAGAACCTGTGGACCGCTCGTAACACGCTTACACAGCGCGCCATTGGACCCCGCTCGATACCGACCGTGGTTATGGATCCAGCGGGCATGAAGCCGGGCGACGTAGCCGGATTCGCTCTCTTCAACCGGCCCTATGCGTGGCTAGGTGTGCAACGCGATGAACACGGCCTCGAACTCGCGCAGTTCGACCAGCAGACCGGCCGCACGGTTCGACTTCCGCTTACATCCTCACGCCTTTGGCTGCGCGCCGATTGTGACTTCTTGAAGAATGTCGCCCAGTTCAGCTACAGCACGGACGCCAAGAGCTTCCAGGATGTCGGCGGTCCCATATACGATGGCTTTTCAGGGCATCACCTTCCAGGGCGTGCGGTACTCGCTGTTTGCCTACAACGCCCGAAGCAGCGGCAATGCCGGGTTTGCTGACTTCGACTCCATCGATGTAAACGAGCCCGACCCGCATCGTCTGCCGAAATCCATTCCGTATGGCAAGGAGATCGAACTCCGCCGGGCATGACCACTCTGCGCTCCGAGTCGCAAACTCGGCAAACTCGCTGTTCGTGAGTCCTCAGGAGGGTATCACCTTCACCGTCGTCGACCGTGGCCTCGGACGTGTCGCTCTCCGCTGCAATGGTGGTTTCGTCTCGGTCACCCAAGACGGGATCATCTCGCTTCGTCGCGGCCGGGCTGATTTGGCAGCAACATTTCAATGGATCGAAAAGTTGACTGGCGAGCTCACATTGATGTCCCTGGCTACGAATCGTTACCTTCACGGGGACTTCGCAACCGGCAGTTTGTCAGCAGCCAGTAGGGGACCGCGGCCAGACGGAAGAGACGGCGTCCGTTTTGATTGGGAGGAGGCCCTTCCGGAGACCCACAAAAGGGAGCTACCGCGGAGCAATTGCAGTGAACTTGATTCCAAAGAGCAGCC
>JAOAPP010000326.1 GCA_025462985.1 Bryobacterales bacterium
GGATATCCCGCTCTACGCTTCCCGCCACACTCTCGACGTGCTGAGGACCAGCTTCAACTATGTTTTCGATCACCGGCCTACGCAGTCGACCCGCCCTCACGTGGCCAGTCATGCCTTTGAGGACGGGCCGATCAGCGTCGAGGGCGTTGACATCGAGCCGATAGTGGCTTGCCACGGTAAGATCACTGTCTACGGGTTCCGATTTGGGGATTGTGCATATCTGACGGACCACAGCGAGATTCCGCCCGAGAGCATGAAGAAGCTTCAGAACCTGGATGTGCTGTTTCTGGAAGCTCTTCGGCACAAACCGCACCCCATGCACTCCACGGTCGAACAGTCCCTGAAGACAGTCGAGATTCTGAAGCCGCGGCGCGCTTTCTTCACTCACATCTCTCACGATTTAGGGCACGCTGCGGTCGATGGCCGCCTGCCCGATGGCGTACACCTCGCCTACGACGGGCTGGAGATTCCGATCGGACGATCCAGCCGGCTATGACGGTCTTCCGCAATCTTGAAGCGGTCGCCGGAGGTTTCGGTCCTTGCGCCCTGGCTATTGGGAACTTCGATGGCGTTCATGTCGGGCACCAGGCATTGCTGCGCTCCACCACCGCCTACGCGCGGCAGCACCAACTCGTGCCGGCTGTCCTGACCTTTGACCCGCATCCAACGGCTGTGGTCGCCCCGCATCGACGGCCTGAGATGATCTGCACGTTGGAGGATCGGGTGCGCCTGCTCGCCGCCGCGGGCGCCGAGCAGATCCTTGTTCTGCCGTTTACCGAACAGCTGGCACAGATGACGCCTCGTGAGTTCGCCGAACGGATTCTTGTGGATAGTTTGGGAACCAGAGCCGTATTCGTTGGGCAGTGCTTCCGCTTCGGCTATCGGCAGGCAGGCACGCCCGAAGTCCTGGCGGACCTCGGCTCCGAACTGGGTTTCGAAGCGCACTTCCTGGCTCCGGTAGTTTTGCGCGGGCAAGTCGTGTCGAGTTCGGCTATCCGTAAACAACTGGCGAGCAGCCGCGTTTCTTGTGCCGCCCGTTTTCTGAACCGCTGGTTTTCAATTTGGGGTGCTGTCGTTTCCGGGCACGGAGTCGGTGCAAAACAAACGGTGCCCACTCTGAATCTCAGACCCGTACCTGGATTGGTTTGTCCGCGCGGCGTGTTCGTGACGGAGACCTCCGAAGTGGACTCGGATCGCGTCTGGCCGTCCATCACGAACGTCGGAATGCGTCCCACTTTTGGAGGCGACGAGATGACGATTGAAACGTATCTTCTAACGCCCCTGGAAGGCGAGTCTCCGCAGGCAATCGAGGTTCGTTTCCAGCACTTCCTGCGGCAAGAACGCAAGTTCGCGAGCCCCGAGGAACTCAAGGCTCAAATCATGCGAGATGTCCAAAGATCGCAGATTTTCCGGGCACGTTTGAGAAAGCTGCAAAGGTCGGTTCCTTCGATATACTGAGGACAGCCGCGGGCAAGTGAGTCACCCGCCACGTAGTTGAAGGAGAAGCCGTGCACCTTTCCGAAGGCAAAATCAAGCACCTGAACGCCCTTTCCAACGAAAACGGAGTGATCGCCGCTGCTGCAATGGATCAGCGCGGGAGCCTTCGCAAATCGATCGCCTCAGCAAAGGGTGTCCCCGAGAGCGAAGTGAGCGATGACATGATGGTCGAGTTCAAGGTCGCTGTCTCCAAGGTGCTGACGCGTCATGCCAGCGCCATTCTGCTCGATCCTGAATTTGGACTTCCGGCAGCGCATGCGCGCGCCAAGAACGCCGGGCTTCTTCTCGCCTATGAGGAGAGTGGGTACGACAACACCAAGCCGGGCCGGCTGCCTGACCTGCTTCCCCATCTTTCGGTGAAGCGCATCAAGGATATGGGCGGCGACGCGGTGAAGATCCTGCTGTACTACTCGCCATACGAAGATGCCGATGTCAATGACATCAAGAAGGCGTTCATCGAGCGGATCGGCGCAGAGTGCGAAACCTACCAGATCCCATTCTTCCTGGAGTTCGTCGGGTACGACCCCAAGGGCGGCGACGAAAAAGGTTTCGAGTACGCCAAGCAGAAGCCCGAGATCGTTATCAAGGCCATGGAAGAGTTCGGCAAGCCTCAATACGGCGTTGATGTTCTCAAAGTGGAAGTGCCCGTCAATGCCGAGTTCGTCACCGGAAGCAGCGTCTTCAAAGGGCCATCGGCCTACAGCCGGCAGGAAGCGTTGGACTGGTACCGCAAGGCGGCCGATGTTGCCGAAAAGCCGTTCATTTACCTGAGCGCCGGTGTTAGCAATCCTCAGTTTGTGGAATCGCTCAACATGGCGTCTGAAGCCGGGACGGCTTACTCCGGCGTGTTATGCGGCCGGGCCACCTGGAAAGACGGCATTTCGGTTTACGCGAAGCAAGGGGCCAAGGCACTGGAAGATTGGCTGTCGGACCAAGGCGTCAAGAACATCAACGCCGTGAACGCCGCCATCAAATCAGCCAAGCCCTGGCAGGCAAAGTACGGCGTTGCCGCGAACGCGTGATGGCCTGCATCTGAGTGGTAATGCCGTTCGCCTCTATTTCTGAAGCCATTGAGGATTTTCGCCAGGGCAAGATCTTGATCGTCGTCGACGACGAGGACCGTGAGAATGAGGGTGACCTTACTATCGCGGCCGAGAAGATCACGCCGGAAGCCATCAACTTCATGGCGACTTTCGGGCGAGGCTTGATTTGTCTTGCGATGGACGCCGAGTTGTGCGCCAGGCTGAATCTTCAGCCGATGTCGCCCACCAACACGGCCCGTTTCGGAACGGCCTTCTGCGAAGCTATCGATGCGGCCGAAGGTGTCTCGACCGGCATCTCAGCTTACGATCGGGCGCATACCATCCGGGTCGCCATGGCACCAGGAACGAAGCCGCATGATCTGGCTCGTCCCGGGCACGTTTTTCCGCTGCGGGCTCGTCCCGGCGGGGTACTCGTCCGGAGCGGGCAGACCGAAGCAGCGGTGGATCTTGCGCGCCTTGCCGGTCTCTCGCCGGGGGGCGTAATCTGCGAAATTATGAACGAGGACGGCACCATGGCGCGCGTCCCAGAACTGCGTGCCTTCGCCGAGCGCTATGGCTTCAAGATGGTTTCCGTGGCGGACCTGATTCGTTATCGCACGCAAACGGAAAAGTTCATCCGGCGTGATGGCGAAGGCCATATACGGACTCCCTTCGGTGATTTTCGGACCATCCGGTACGTGAGCGAGGTGGACGGAGAAGCTCATCTGGCCCTGGTTCACGGCGACATCGCGGGCAAGAGCGACGTGCTGGTTCGTGTCCATACTCATTGCGTCTACGGGGACGTGTTTCAGTCACTCGACTGCGATTGTCA
>JAOAPP010000330.1 GCA_025462985.1 Bryobacterales bacterium
AGAACAAGCTCAGCAGCGCAGTGGAAAAGCTGCTGCCCGAAGCATCCTGGCTGATGCTCTGCGGAAGCGTGCCCCCCGGTGTGGAGGCGCACTTCTACACCAAGCTCATTCGACTCGCCGCTAAGCACAACGTCAAGAGCTTTCTGGATACTGATGGTGACGCGCTGCTTCATGGCCTCGAGGCTCACCCGGCACTCGTGAAGCCCAATCAGTCGGAGGCCGAGCGTCTGCTCAATGTGCCGCTCATCACGCGTTCACAGTTCATCAACGCGGTGAAGAGCATCAAAGGCATGGGCGCGAAAGCGGTGGCTTTGTCTCTCGGAAGCCGTGGTATTGTGGCCATCTCCGAAGAGGGAGATGTGCTCGAAGCCGTTCCGCCCTACATCGAAGCGGTGTGTCCCATCGGCGCTGGCGATGCTGCGGCGGCAGCTATCGTCTGGTCGCTCGCTCGCGGAGACGCGTTCAGCGATGCCATGCGCTGGGGCGTTGCGGCCGGCACTGCATCCTCCAAGCTCCCCGGCATCAATCTGGCCAATCTGGAACAGACCGAGGAAGTCTACGCCCACACAACCGTTTCGAAAATAGCTTAAGCGGGCGGTTCAGTCGTACTTCTCGTAGATGATCTGTTTCCGGTCAAATCCGCGCGCCTTCAGTTCTCTGCGGACGTCATCCACCATTTCTTTCAAGCCGCAAACGTACACCTCGACCGTGCTCACATCCTCATAGCTCTTCATATCGAGAGCTTCATCCAGATGTGCCTGCACTCGCCCGCGGCGTCCCTGCCAATTCTCGGTGGGGCGAGTGACTGTCGGCAGAAATCGAAACGTGGGGTACTGCTCCGCCAGCCGCTCGAACTCGGCCCGATAGAGCAGCCCCTGCTCATGACGTACGCCGAATAGCAGATTCACCTGCGGATGAGTTGTTGGAAGATGATCCAGCAGCATCGATCGGAATGGCGCAATGCCTGTCCCGGTGGCCACAAACACGGAGCGATGTCCCGGATGCCGAAGCGTAAAGTATCCCAGCGGCTCACGAATCTCGATCTCGTCGCCGGGGTGCAGCCCGAATAGATAAGGCGAAACGTGGCCATTCGGCACGCGGTTCAGGCAGAGTGCAAACCGGTTCCCGCCTCGCGGAGATGCGATCGAGTACGCGCGGGTGATTTCCTTGGTTTCCACCCGGTCAACAATTGAAACAAACTGCCCGGGGGTGAAGTGAAAATCCGAGACCTCGGGCACTTCGAATTCAAAGTGCCGCACCTCCGGAGCAAGCTCTTTGGAATGCACGAATTTGGCTCGCAGACGAAATACCTCTCTACATGATGATGCTTGGGGCCTGCTCATCGACTCTGGTGTCGGGCGTCATCTGCCGCAATAACCCGATGTAGAGGCGTCCCTTGGGCCGGCCGTTCTGGTTTTGCTGTCCCACCCGATGCAGGAAGACGAGCATTTTCAGAATGTCCGTACTGCGAACCGTCGACAGTCCTTCGCGTTCGCTGCGCAGCTTCTGATAATCGGACAGGGAGGCCGAGAAAGAACTCTGAATAGCCGCCGCCACGGCGTTCTCTGAGACCGTTTCGTACACGAGTCCCGACTGCAGCGTGCGCTGCGTCTGAATCAGCGCCTCAAGCGCCGCGAGAACATCGGTATCAACTGTGCCGGGTGTTCGCAGCGCAGCCTGCAGCAGCGAGTAGATTGAAAACAGCAGCAGCTCTTCGTGCTCGCTGATGAACTCCTCGCTGACCCGTATGTCCGGGTTCGAAATCTCATTCTCGGCAACGGGCAGCGCCTTCTCGTGCTCGTGCGCCTCCTGCAGGTATTCACACTCGAAGGGGCACGACAATGACACCTCACGCTGCTCTCCGCAGCAGATGGAACAGATGTCGCCTTCTACAGCCGGGCATGCCCGTTTGGCGCGGCGTTTGCCGCAGATCTTGCAAAGTATCGGTTCCGCCATGGGCCTATCGATATTATCCGGGATCGCCAGTTTGGAACCGGGAGGCGGTTATCATCGGATCAGAAGTCGATGCAAAGAGTGGACCTGTATATCAAAGTGGAAGTGGAGCTTGAGGATGAGGAAAAGCCGGATCGCGTAGCTGCTGAAATCTGTCGCCAGATTCAGAAGAATTACGTTGTGCGCAGGGCCGAGTTCACCAACTCAATCACGCACGAGTAGACGCTTTGAGTAGCGCGTTGTACATCCGCAGAAAGTACGAGTCCGTCATTCCCGCCATGTAGTCGCAAACCACCCGGTATGGCGGCGTGTAATTGAGGCATTCCCGATACCCGGAGGACACGTGCTCGGGATTCTCGACCAGATATTCGAACAGCTCTGACACCCGCTTGACTGCGGCGGCGCGCACTTCGACTAGTTGCGGATACGCATACACCTTGTGCACCAGCAGATTTCTAAGCTGTTTGCTGATGTCGGCAGCCGACGGCGTGAACTGCGCGATGCGGTGATCCAGAGCTCTCACATCTTCTACGCTTTCGACATGGGAGGCCTGCGCCGCTGCGTACGTTCCTTCGATGAGGCCGCCGATCAGCAGGTTCATCACCTGTCGTTGAATCTCCCAGAACTTCACGCGACCTGTGGCGCCGGGAAACTGCGTCTCCACCTGCTCCGCGAGGCCGCCGAAAACAGGAACCGCTTCGCCAATCTCTTCGAGGCCGACGAGTCCTGCAGCGAAAGCGTCGTCGATATCGGCCGTGTTGTACGCGATCTCGTCCGCGAAATCAAGCAGTTGTGCTTCGAGCGGGGGCCTCACCCCTGGCAGGAGATCAACCGTCTCCGGATCTTCTTCGGTCAATTCGCGCGAGTGCTTCACAATGCCCTCCCGCACCTCGTACGTAAGGTTGAGGCCATCGAAGCGCGCATACCGCTCCTCCAGCGAATCGACAATCCGGAGCGCGTGCCGGTTGTGCTCGAAACGGCTGCCGAATCGGTGCATCTGCCGATCGAGTTCCCGCTCCCCGCTGTGTCCGAATGGCGGATGACCCAGATCATGGGCCAGCGCCAGGGTTTCCGTGTACTCTTCGTTCAGGTGAAGGGCTACCGCGATGGTTCGCGCAACCTGCGCCACTTCAATTGTGTGTGTCAGTCGGTTTCGGAAGTGGTCGCCGAAGCCCACTGAGAACACTTGCGTCTTGCCTTCCAGCCGCCGGAATGCGCGCGAATGCACAATCCTGTCCCGATCCCGCTGGAATTCATTGCGGTAGGGGTGAGATGGTTCTGGAAAACGACGCCCGCGAGGATTGAGCGGGCCCAGACGAAGTCGGCCCAGCATCCGTTAAGCTTCTATCTCGTCACCTGTGCGGCAACTTCGCTGGCAGCGCGGGAGATAGCGGGATCTTGCTTCGGACCTTGCAATGATTGCAGGATTTTTTTGGCCGCCTGCGGATTTGTCGTCGCGTCCAGTTGAGCTCTCAGAATTTGCGCCTGTTCCTTGGAAACCAGGCTGGTCGGCTTGTTCTCCACGCTCTGCAGGAGCTGCTGCGCTTCCGGTAGCCGGTTCTCGCCTGCGTAAAGCTGGGCCAGCGCTATCTTCGCGAGCGAGGAAATTTCATTGCCGGCATTCGCCACAGTCTTCAGGTCGGATTCGGCGCCTTTCGGATCTTGTTGAGCCTTCAGCGTTCCCAGGTAGTACTGCGCCATCAGGCCTTCGCCGGTGCCGCCGTCCTTTGCGACAACTCCTGCCAGTGCCTTGATGGAAGCCTGCCGCTTCGCGTCTTCGGTCCGATAGCTCTTTCCAAACTGTGTTTCAGGCCCAACCGGAGCCGAGATTACGTCGAAAGCGGCCGCAAGATCCTGTTCGCGCACATGGCGGCTGCGGTTCGCGTATGCAACCGTTCCAATCGCGACTGCCGCAACACCGACAGCAACCGCACCCCAGCGAACCAGCTTGTCACGATGGGTAGTCGTGTAATGGACAACCTTCGACACCGAATCGGAGAAGGCGTCGTGCTGGATTTGCTCCTTTAATTCATGACGGGTCAACGGAGAACTGCCTTTCGTTTTCCTCCCCAGCCGGCGCAGCAAACAACAAGCCCAATTCGGCTCGATAACAGTTACAAACTACCGAATTGCCGGGAAAACAACCACAGGTTATCACAAAATGAACCTCGGATCACCATAGGAGAAGGCGGCGCTCAGGTATGTGAGCCGCGGCCCTTCGCTCGATGTAGGTTTCCGACGAAGTCGTCCGTAGCGCCCGCTTGGTCCACGTAAAATCCGACCATCACGCCATTAGCATCGAATCCATTCACAACCGTCGTGCCGAATCGTTGAGGATGGTTGATCGATTGAAATTTGCCCGTGCTGGAAAGGAACAGGAATCCGTGGCTAAGCCCACCGTCGTCCAGATAGGATTCGACAGCATTGCCGTTGTTGTCGACACCCAGCGCTTGCGTAAAAGTTGGATCGAGGAAAGTCTAGGGTCCTGATGCGGAACATTGATAAGTGGGTGGCAAGAATTCTCAGCGAAATGCAAGGAGGGTTGATTGAAAAGGGGAGGGGGAGCCCGCTACGGCACTCCCCTCATCGATGGGCCGCTAGGCACCGGAAGCTGGTTTGGACGCCAGCTGCTTTGCCGCCTGATCCAGCAAATCCGCCTCTCTTTGCAGCGCCTGAGAAACGCGTGTAATCTGCTCATCCACGATCGTCCATTGCTTCTGCTCGATCGCCTCCCGCACCCCCGGGATGGTCTTCACACCATAGCCGGTATAAAACCCGGGAGCATAGATCAGGTGCTGGAACCACGGCCGGTTCGGCAGTCCGCGCGAATCCACGAGCATCCTCTCACTCTGGATCAATTTGGCATTGACGGACGCTGGAGCGTTGCCGCCCGCTGCCGTCAAAGCTTTGTCGTATGCCGCCGCCGCGCGGGTCAATTCATCCGAGGCATTTTCAAGCGGCGCAAAGTTGAGATAGGGCGGCAGCGACTCTTTGGACGGTGCCACCATCTTCTTTTTCGGATCGGCGATGGCCTGGTAAACACCTTCGTCGATCTCATCATTCTGCTCCTTGATCTTGGCCCGCTCGTCTGCTGCCAACTTCTTCAACTCGGTGACATACGTGTGGACGGTGTCCGCGAAATCGCCGAACTGAAAGGGGATCACCGGAGCATCGGCTAGCCGCATCATCATTGTTCCGGCCGTTTGTGACAGTGCGCGCCCATAGACAAAGTCCGTGTCCTGAAAGTGCGTATACCAGTAGAAATCGTCGTAGATCGAGTGATACTGGCCGCCCTCATCCTCGCCGCCGTAACCGAGATCCAGGCTGGCTACGCCGAGATGATCGAGAAACGAAGTGTAGTCGGAGCCCGAGCCGAGCGCGAAGATCGGCAGGTCCGCGCGTGAACGAAGTTCGGCGCGCTTCTCCGGTGTCGCCTTTGAGATGTCGGCCAGGCGCACACGTTTCCACACATCCATCTTGCTTTCCGGATCGGTGATGTCTTTCATCACTCCGTTTACAAAGTTTTCCAGCGAATGAGACCCGCCGGCGCGCATGAACCCTCGTCCATTGCCATCCGAATTGATATACGCCACCGTATGCTGCCGGAGTTCATCGGCATGTGTTTCGACCCACTCGGTCGAGCCGAGCAGCGCGGGCTCCTCGCCATCCCAAAAGCAGTAAATGATGGTGCGGTCCGGCTTCCAGCCCTGCTTCAGCAGCTGCCCGAGTGCACGCGCTTCCTCCAGCTCCGGACTTGTTCCTGAAATCGGATCCTCTGCGCCATTCACCCACGCATCATGATGATTGCCGCGTATCACCCACTCGTCGGGATATTTTGCGCCTTTGATCCTCATCACCACATCGTAGAGCGGCTTCCGATCCCAGTTGAACTTAAGATGCAGATGCACTTTCGTCGGCCCAGGGCCGACATGATAAGGGAACGGCAGCGAACCACGCCACGACGCCGGCACCGTCTCGCCTGTCAGAGCTTTCAACAAGGGCTCTGCGTCCTGATACGAAATCGGCATCACCGGAATCTTCGTCAGTGTCTTCACCTGGTCCAGCGGAAGCTTCTTCGCGCCTGGAACTGCGCCTACGCCCGGGGTCTGGGGATCGCCGGGATACACGGGCATATCCATCACGCTGCCGCGTTGCACGCCGCCCTCTGGCCGCATGGGACCGGCCGGAAACACGTCGCCTTCCACGTAGCCGTCTTCGTGCGGATCAGAGTAAATGAGGCATCCCACCGCGCCATGCTCGGCCGCCACCGTGGGTTTGATACCGCGCCATGACTGCCCATAGCGCGCCAGCGCGATTGCGCCTTTCACTGAAACACCCATCCGCTCCAATTCTTTGTAATCGTCGGGAGTTCCGTAATTCACATACACGACGGGAGCCGTCACGTCGCCATCAATCGAGAAGGCGTTGTAAGTGGGAAGTTGCTCGTCCTTCTGGCCCGATGTCGGATCCGCAGCAACCGCCGGCTCTTCCAACCTCGCTTTGTAGTCTGTCGGCGTCAGCATTTCAAGAGAGCGCTCCCGTGGGGTGGGGAAGAGCGTATCGAAAGTCTCAATCTCCGCCTCCAGGCCCCACGACTTCAGCTGCTCCAGAATCCACTCTGCATTGTCTTTGTCGTAAGCCGAGCCGACATGATGGGGACGCGCGCTCAGGCGTTGCATGTTTTCTCGAAGACGAGCAGGGTCGGGAATCTCCCTGAATTTCTGCTCCCATTGCAACTCGGAAGTTGAGGTTTGTTCGGAGTACCCCCGAAGGGTACGGATGTTATCGGCAGCTCCAACGTTGAGCGCGAACACACTCAGTAGTGCCAGGGCTTTGCGCATGTTCCGTCATTGTAGCGATTGGGTTTGTCCAGCCAGATGAAGGTCCGACTGAGTCTTAGTTTCATCTGCCGCAGCGCGGGGGAACCTGACGCGGAACGAGGCCCCGCCCGCTCCATCCATGACGCTCAGGTCGCCTCCCATGTCGAGCATCGTCTGCCGCGATAGGGTCAAGCCGAGCCCAAGACCGGAGCGTTTGCCGGTAACGAAAGGCCGGAACATCTCGCTGCGCACCGCGGCCGGGATTCCCGGCCCTGTATCCTGCACCAGCACGTCGATTGCGTCCGTCTTCTCCTCTATGCAAACGCGAATCTGGCCTCCTTCCGGCATGACATCGATCGCGTTAGAAAATAGATTGAAAAAGACGCGCTCTGCGCGCGCGCGGTCGGCCACGACCTCGACGCATTCCGGCACCTCGATCAGTACCTTCACATCCCGATCGCTTCCGGAGACCGCCTCTGCTGCAGCCTCCACTATGTCGTGCAAACGGCATCTCTCCAGAGTGCCTTTCTGCCCACGCGAGACATTCAGGAGGTCTCGCAGGAGCTCCTGCAACCGCTGGGAGGCCCGGTAAATATTGGTCGCAATGCGGCTGACGTGTTCCGGCGGAAGGTGGCCATCCACCAGCATTTCAGCGCCGCCATAAATCGCTGCGAGCGGATTTCTAAGATCATGCACCAACGATGTGCCGAGGCGGCCGATGGTCTGAATCTGCTCTTGCCGGATCAGTTCGGCCCGGGCCTGCTCGATGGATTCGCACATCTTGTTAAAGGTCGACGCCAGCCGTGCAAGTTCATCCGATCCTTGCTCCGGAATGCGGCAGTGATAGTTGCCAGCGGCGACCTGTATCGCAGCGCTGTCCAGTAGTTTTACTGGGGCCAGTAAGCGCCGCGTTGTGTACGAGCTGATCAAGAGTGCGGCCAGTACAGTCAGACACCAGGAGAGGGCGATTATCCCGTTCAACCTGCGCAGCGAGTCACTGACGCCTTCGTACGAGTAAAGGACTTGCAGCTCGGCTACCGGTTGATCAAGGACGTCGGTCAGGGCTTGATGCGAGACCAGATACCGGTCCGGAGCAGCGGGAAGCTTTGCGCCAGGAAGAGTCGATGCGAATACGCGGTCGCCACCAATGAAAGCGAAGTCGCTTCTGGGTGCCATGCGCTTCAACTCCTGTGTGACCCGGCCGTCGATGATGAAGCCAGCGCACAGGACATTCAGCAGAAGAGGCTCGCTGCCGCCTTGCACGTATACGGGGGTCAATACGACGTAGAACAGGTGCCGATTCACGCGCAGGTATCCCGCCAGTTGCTTCGGAAACTTCGCCGTAACCTGGTGGAGCGGAATCGTCGCCACCGGAAGCTCGCCGCTGTTCTTGCCAAGGGAGCAGATGAGGTGGCCTTCAGGGTCAAGCACAAGAAACACTGCTGACTGGTCGGACACCCGGGACCACAACTCCTGAGCCGAATCTCGAATCGTTTCCTGGTCCCTTGTCATGAACGCGGCTCGCACGTCCGACATTGTGCCCATCAGTTCGGTAATCGCCGCGATCACCTGCGTGCGGGCCTTCCACACGGACTGGTAGGCCTGAATGCTCGCTCTGATCTCGGTTCGTACGCTGGCGTCAGCCTGTGCGATGACGTACTGTTGCATTGCCCATCCAGCCAGCGCGAACAGGCCCGTAATTGTGATGGATGTGGCGAGAAACACACGCCAGCGCAGTGGAATGCGTCCGGACGCAAATTTCATTTCGGGTCTCCGTCGTAGGTCGCAGCATCGCTCCCCGGCGGATAATCGAGGCCGAATTTATTCTTGTGGGGTGCGTGCACGAAACCCGCTTCTGAGAGCCGAATCACAGGCACTGCTACTTGCGGTGCACTGTTGTCAATCTTAAGCGGGATGACGGGTTGCCGTTCGCCAGTCGCGCGCTCGTCATAAACATTTACCCGATAGGAGCCAGCTGGAATGTTCATGAAGCGGTATTCGCCGTTGTCCGATGCTGTCGTGAAGTAGGGGGAATCGACGACCACGATGACGGCTGACATTGCCGGATGGATGTTGCAGAACACGCGTACGACACCAGGGCGGCGGAAGTGAATGGACCGGTTTGTTCCCGGCGGATAGAGGCCCACGTCGAACAACTGGCCGTCGTAGGTGGAAAACGCGTTATGGAAGATGGGATCGGCATTGGGAAAGTCGACGACTGTTCCGGTCCGCACTACAAGCACGTGAGGGTGAAACGCTTTTCCCTTCTGGAGGAGGCGGACGTGTTCCGGCTGCGGCTTTGGCGGAGTACTCACCGGGTCGAGCCAAACTGCGATATCCGAAAGCGTCCGAGAGTGTCTGGCACGAGGGCTGACCTCCACCCGTCCGGTGACACTGGAGCAGGGCGCCGGGAGCACCAGCAAGCCATGCAGCAGAAGAGCGCTAAAAGAGATACGCAACAGTTGCATCGTAGCGATCCGCGGAGAAGGGAATCCCGTTCAGGTACGTCACCCGGCTTCGTCCTCCTTCGAAGCCAAGAACAACATTGGGAGCAACACGATACAGGATGTTCCCGGCGTACATCAGGCTTCGGAGCGGGGCGTTCGCAGTCAGGTCGTTCGGCGCATTCAACTGCCGTCCGGCATAAACGTCAAAGGTCAGGCGGCTCGTAAGGGGCAGAGCGATTTGCACCCAGCCGGCCGAAGCGCGAACGGGTACGACCCCGTATTCATGGACCGTTATCCCGGGGCCCAGTCCGCCCAGATTGGCGAAGTTCTCGCCGTGCAGAACGGTCCCGCTGAATTGCAACCAGTCCTTCGGCTGGTATTTGAAATCGGCGCTGATGACCCGGGAGGGAATCGACCGGCCGTAAGCGTGGCTGGTGCTGGTATGGGCTCCGAATCCGAGTGCCAGTCGTGGTTGATCGTTCCAGGACTGCTGCAACTCCAGTCGGGCCTCGGCTGCGGGACGCGCTGGCGCGACCGCCGTCTGAAGGGAAAGCGACGGGGAGGCGTAGTTCTCGGCCGTTTCTAGAATCTCCGCCTGTGCTTTCAGCTCTGTATTCGCTCCGATCGAGATGCGTTCCTCAAACTTGGTCTGCGGCAACCACAGCCAGAGGTTTCCTGCTCCGGAGAGCGGCGGAATGCCGACTCGCGCGAACGAGGTTGGTTGAAGCGGAGCAATAAGAGGCTTGTCCTGGCCGAACGTAATGCTGCGGCGACGCCAATCGAAGGACACCACTCCGCGCCGGATCCGGAGCACGTTATCTTGCGTCCCCGAGAAGAAGTCCATGGCCAGCGAGCCATGGATCTGCCCGTCGCCAAAGATGTGCGGGCCGTAGAAGTCCAGGCCGATGATGGACTGCCGCAAGCTCGCACCAGTGCCGCCGGTGATACCGTATGGACCGCGCTCTAAAGTTGGGTTTCCCGACTGGGTGGCATCGAAGAGGAACATTCCGGTGAGCGAAACGGGATAGCGGTGCGAAGAGCTCACTTTGGTTTGCGCCAGATCTTTTGTGCGCTGATCAACGACTTCCACCTGCTCTCGTAGCGGCGGGGACGCCTGGGTGCCCGACAACTCCTGCCTCAGATCGTGAATCTCCTTCAGCAGGGTCTCGTTCTGTTTCTCAAGCGAGTCCAGCCGATCAAGGATCCGCTGAAGAGCCTCGGGAGAAGGCTGCTGCCGTTGGGCACTCGCGGATGGACAGTGCGCCAGCATAGCCCAAAGCAGCAAAGCGGCACTACAGCAAGGTCTCCAATACACGACGTACCTCTTTCATAGAGAACGGTTTCTGGAAAATCGCATTCGGACTTCCCAGCATATGCTGTTCTTTCGGCCTTGGGCTTTCCTGGGCAGTAATTAGAATGACGGGTACCGTGCGGTACGGTTCCATTTCGCGGATGGCCTGTATTAGGGTGAAGCCGTCCTCGTCGGGCAAATTGAGATCGGTCACTACGGCGGCCAGAGGATGACACTGCAGGCGAAGAAAGCGCAAGGCCTCCGTCGCATCCCCGGTGACAATAACGCAGACGTTGCCGATACCCTCGATCGCCACGGCGAGCGAGGACGCAAGGGTTGCGGTGTCCTCAACGATCAGAATCAGTCGGGGCATGCGGGGGATGTCAGGGCAGAAATCTGTATCCGACTCCGTGGACCGTAAGGATGTGCCTGGGTATGACGGGATCCTGCTCGAACTTCTGACGGAGCCGGACGACATGCGCGTCTACGGTCCTGGTGTTGGGGTAGAACTCATAGCCCCATACCGAGTTGAGAATTAGGTCCCGAGTGAGCACCCGATCAGAGTTCTGCATGAAAAACAGGAGCAGGTTGTATTCGGCGGGCGTGACTTTCACCTCTTTATTGTTGCGGGTGATGATGCGCCGCTCCGTATTTACTTCCACATCCCCGAACCGGCTCACAAGCGCTTCGGGGTCGCTGCTCCGTCGCAGGACTGCTCGAATACGCGCCAAAAGCTCCCGGGTTCCGAACGGCTTCACCACATAATCATCCGCGCCGATTTCCAGCAGCAGTACCTTATCCACCTCGTCTTCGATAGCGCTAAGCACGATAATCGGCGTGGTGACGCGATTGGCCCGGAGCTGCTTGCAGACCTCGATACCGCTCATCCCGGGAAGCCGCAGATCCACCAACAGGAGGTTGGGTTTAAGCGAAAGCGCCTTATCAAACCCCGTGCTGCCGTCCGCCGCCTGGAGCGGCTGGAATTGCTCACGCTCCAGGAGAATGCTGACGGTCTCCCGGAGTTCGGCGTCGTCGTCGATGATAAGGATCTTATGCTGCGCCATTGTGAGACCGTGCTGCTATTCTCACGCGAATTGATCGAGCCACGTCTGCCTTCCAGGTGCATTTACAACAAATTTACAAGTTCACAACCTCTGGGTTCGTGCCCTCACAGAAACTCCTACCAGGAGCGAAATCATGGCATCAGGCAGATTCCTATCTGTAGCTTTATGGGCGGCCGGTTCACTTATAGTATCGGCAGCTTCGGTGGATTCCTATACACAGAGGAATCTTACTTCCGACATTCCCGGAATGGCGGCAAACCTCGACGCCAATCTGGTCAACCCCTGGGGACTGGCAGCCAGTGCGACATCACCCTTCTGGGTTTCGGATAATGGGACTGGAGTTTCTACGCTGTACACCGGATCGGGCGCGAGCGTACCGCTTGTGGTCACGATCCCAGGTCCCTCTGGAGGCAGCGGCAGCCCCACTGGAATTGTCTTCAACTCGGGTGTCGCGAGCGGGAATTTCGGTGGCGCTCCGTTTCTGTTCGGTACGGAAGCGGGAACAATCGTGTCGTGGACCAGTGGAACGTCAGGGAGTGTGGCTGCGACAGGAGCCGGCGGGTCGATTTACAAAGGCCTCGGCATCAACGATGCCGGGACGCTACTCTATGCGGCTAATTTCGGATTGAATCGGGTCGATGTATTCGACAAGAGTTTCAAGCCGACCAGCGTGTCGGGCGGTTTTACGGATCCGAGTTTGCCAGCCGGCTACGCTCCGTTCAATGTTCAGAGCCTGGGCGGGAATCTGTTCGTTACGTACGCCAAAACGGCGGGCGGCAAGGATGAAGTGCAGGGCGCCGGGTTGGGCTTTGTGGACGAATTCAACACGAGTGGAGTATTCCAAAGGCGTGTCGCAACCCAGGGCGCATTGAACGCTCCTTGGGGCCTCGCTCTTGCTCCAAAGAGCGGCTTCGGGGTATTCTCGGGCGATCTCCTGGTCGGTAACTTCGGGGACGGATTGATCAACGCATTCGATTCGACAACGGGCGCCTTGGCGGGAACCGTGGACAATCCGACCGGCGACCCATTAGCTATCGAAG
>JAOAPP010000359.1 GCA_025462985.1 Bryobacterales bacterium
TATTCGTCTTTGTGAATGGCTTCGTTGCGGCCGAGACTGCCCATCTCGGCATGCGCCCGACGAAGACCCGACGGCCCGCTGCCAACCAGCCGAGGTTTTCCAGCGCGGTTCTCGCTACCGGCAAGTTCCCGAATGTTGCTCGCTTCATCGCAATGGGTGCTGAGCTTCCGGATGATGACGGCTTCGGACGTGCCCTCCATTGGATCCTCAACGGCATCGAAGCCGATCTCGCGGCGCAGGCCGGAGCCCAAGCCGCTAAGCGTCCCATGGTGAAACAAAGCAAAAGCGCCTGATGAGCCTTTACGATTCACACCCGGAAACATCCAGATGACGAATGCAGCTGACTCCCGCAGATCTTTCCTGAAAACGGCAACTGCTGTCAGCGCAGTAATTCCAGCCGCACTCAAGCCTCACCTCTCAAATGCAAAGCCTATGAATGTACCCATTGGTCTTCAACTGTACACAGTTGGGAAAGAGATGGATGCCGATCCGTTCGGCACCCTCAAGCGGGTGGCAGCCGTCGGTTACCAGACTGTCGAACTGTCTCCCATCGGCAAGGTGCCACTGCCGGATCTGAAAAAGGCGCTAAACGAGGTCGGGCTGAAGAACCCGGCGGGGCACTACATGCTGCCCGATCTCATGGCCAAGCTCGAGCAAAACGTCGACGCTGCGAAACAACTCGGGCAAGAATACATGGTCGTCACTGTGCCCTGGGTCGCCGACCCTTCGCGCTTCAAGGCCGATCCCGCCGGCGGCCAGATGGCTTTTTTTGGTGCTGTCTTGCAAGCTTTGACCCTCGATGACTGGAAGTGGAACGCCGAACACTTCAACAAGATCGGTGAGCAAGTCAAGAAAGCCGGTCTGCAGCTCGGGTATCACAACCACAACTTCGAGTTCAAATCCTACGGCTCGATAACCGGCTACGACGAGTTCATCCGTCTTACCGACCCTGACCTGGTCAAGTTAGAACTCGATTGCGGCTGGATGACGGTCGCAGGTCACGATCCGATCGCTTACCTAGGCAGGTACCCAGATCGCTATCGCACGCTGCACATCAAAGACTTCCAAAAGGGCTTCGCGCCAACAACGACGTTGATGGATCGCGGACCGCATGCGCCTGTTCCCACCGAGCTCGGCAAGGGTGCTATCGACTATCGAAAAATTCTCGCCACCGCGCGTAAAGGGCAGATCCGCGCTCTGTTCGTGGAGCAAGAGCCTCCCTTTACGGAGATGCCAGCTCTCGAGGCCATCAAAGTGGATTACGACTACCTGAAAAATCTGCAGGCTTGAACCAATGAGACGAACCAGCATGCTTTCGCGTTGTCTCCGGGCCGGTGCCGCTCTGCTGCTTGCCGGTTGCCTGAGCGCCCGCCAGGCGGACCAGGTCGCCGGTGCCGAAAAAGAACGAAATGCGCAGCAGCAGAAGAAGGATCCCAACCAGAAGGAGAAAGCCAGTGCCGATCTCGCCGATCTCATGGGCGGCCCTCGCCTGGATCAGGCAGCAGTCGAGCGCGGACGAAAAATCTTCATCCCCACGTGCGGGTTCTGTCACGGAAATGATGCCCATGGGAAAAGCGGTCCTGACCTGGTTCGGTCTGCACTCGTCCTGCACGACAACAAGGGCGACACCATCGGTCCGGTAATCCGCAACGGACGCTCCGACAGAGGCATGCCCGCGTTCTCGTCGCTGTCTACGGAACAAATTGCCGACATCTCCACGTTCCTGCACTCGCGCGCAGCCGACGTATCAAACCGCTTTACTTACAAGATCGGCGATCTGATTACCGGCGATCCCCGGAAAGGCGCGAAGTTCTTCAACGGCGCCGGCCATTGTGACAGTTGCCACTCTCCCTCCGGCGACCTGGCCCATATTGCAACCAAGTATGAACCTGTCGAGCTGCAGCGCCGCATGCTATACCCCGCGCCGAACCTGATCGACCTATATCTTGGCAAGCAGGTGAAACCTCCGGCCCCCAGCAAAGTCACCGTCCATCAGGCTTCAGGCGAGGAGGTCTCGGGCACGCTGGACCATATCGATGAATTCACCGTCGCCCTGCACGACGCTTCCGGCTGGTACCGGTCCTTCTCGCGCGAGAACGCAAAAGTCGACATACACGATCCGCGCGCAGCGCATGAAGCTCTGCTCCCAAAATATACAGATGATGCTATGCACAATGTCCTTGCGTATCTGGAGACGTTGAAATGAAACTCTGGGTAATCACGTTCCTGCTGCTCACCCCGACCATCCAGAATGCGCAGCAACTGCCTCCGGGTGCTTTGCTGAAGCCTGCTCGTGATCTTTGGCCGACTTACAACGGCGATTACTCAGGGCGGCGCTACGGTTCTCTGAATCAGATCAACTCGTCCAACGTATCGGCGCTCTCCTCCGCATGGGTTTACCATGCCACGAATTACGGCGCGGGCGGCTTTGGCTCGGTGATCAAATCGACGCCGCTCGAAGTCAATGGAGTGCTGTACTTCACCATGCCCGATAACGTGTGGGCCGTTGACGCGCGAAGCGGCCGGGAGATCTGGCATTTCAAATATCCGCCGAATGAAGGCGGCCACATCGGACAGCGCGGCGTGGCCATGTGGGGCGACTGGCTGTACTTTGAGACGCCGGATTGCAACCTGATCTCACTCAACGCCAAGGACGGAAAGGAACGCTGGCGCAAACAGATCGCAGACGTGAAACTGGAATACTTCTGCACCATGTCGCCGCTCGTCGTCGCCAACCACATCATTGCCGGGGTCGGTGGCGATTCGCTCGATAACCCGGGATATCTCGAATCGCGTGATCCCGAAACAGGTGAGGTCCAGTGGCATTGGAATACCGAACCAGGCCCCGGCCAACCGGGTTCCGAAAGTTGGCCCAATGACGATGCGCGCGGTCATGGCGGTGGCATGACCTGGATGACCGGTACATACGAC
>JAOAPP010000168.1 GCA_025462985.1 Bryobacterales bacterium
CTGCGATCTTGCGAACCGCCAGAGTGTGGAAGTGTATGAATGGGAGTACCCGGCTTGGCCTAAAGGACGGATCTAAGTTACTCTTTTAACGTGGCCTATAACCTCGATCTAAGGCCCTCGGCAATCAGTCGAGTATCAGCTTACATTGAGAGCTTGTGGCTGCGGCCACGCAGCTTTGCCAGTGTCGGAATTTTCTGGTCCCTGCTCCTGGCAATGGCGGCGGCCAGATGCTGCGTGGCAATGTATGGAATGCGCTACTACTCCCATGACGGGTTCATGGTTCTTGATGGGGCGTGGCGCATGCTCAATGGTCAACGTCCTCACGTGGACTTCAACAGCATGATCGGCCCTGCTGCCTATCTTCCTACCGTGGTTGGCTTGTTGCTGGCATCGAATACAGCTGCCGGGTTCGGTTACGGCCAGGCGCTTGTGGCGTTGGTTCTCGGAATCTGGGCGTACCTGTTAGGTGCGAAGCTTTATGAGGTACCGCGAGTCATTTACGCATTGTGCATAGCGGCAATCGCAGTCTCACCGGCTTTGTTGGGGCAGTCTCCCTTTGCGCTTACGCCGGCCGCGACCTACAACAGATACGGATATGCGCTTCTTGGAGTTCTTCTGCTTGAGTGCCTGAGCACGGAAGTCGGCTCTGAACTTGTTGGCGGTCTTTCGAGCGGAGCGTTGATCGCAATTCTTGCTTTCACAAAGATGACTGGCTTCTTGGTCGGCGTGGCGCTGCTTGTGGCCCTGATACCGCAGCGTACACAGACTTTCCGGCGCTGGTTCGGGCTTGCCGCTGGAGCGGTATCCGTGGCCCTGTGTTTCCTCTGTTACCTGCGCTTTGACCCGCTCGCCGTGATCCGCGATCTTGCCATTACAGCGGGCGCCAAGCGCGTTAGATTCACCGACCTCTATCTCCTAAACTCCGTTGCTCTGGACGCCGGAATTGCGTTGCTCCTGACATTTGGTGCATCTTCTTTCCTAATTGATTCTGGCAAGCCACGGGCCGCGATGCGCGAACTTCTGGCGGGCGTTAGCGTGACTGTGGCGAGTTTGCTTTTGATCTTCGGTAACTTTCAACCGTCAGAGTTGCCCTTACTCGGTCTCTATCTTCTGACGGTTGGCCAGAGACTGCTTGCGAACCGCCGGAGGACTTCCACTGAGGGTAGCGGGATGTTGTCTTTGATGATCAGCGGAGGCGCAGTCTTTGCCGGGATAAATATCTTTTCCGCGATTGTCAGCTTGAGTGCCGCCCAGTGGTTGAGGATGCACTCTGTGCGGGCGGCGCCTCATTTCCAAGCCGAGGCTCTCCGGCAATTCGTTCCGCTGAAGGACGACATGGGTTATACAAACTTCGTAAATGACGGCTTCAGCCTCTTGAAGCTGTATCGGAAGCCAGGTGAGCGAGTGATGTCGCTCGATTTCACGAATCCGTTCTCCTACGGATTAGGGATTCCTCCGGCGCCCGGTGGGAGCACAAACCTTCAATATGATGGCAGTTTCAATGCAAAGCATAAGGTGAGCCCCGAAAAGCTTTTCGGGGCAGCGGATCTTGTGATGTTGCCGAAGATCTTTTCTGATGAAACCCTGCAGTTCGCGGTGCCGACGATTTACGGCCCGTTTCTTGACTCGCATTTCCAACTTGTGGCCGAATCTTCGGATTGGAAGTTATACCGAAGGCTTCGCATAAACGCGGATCAGTCCTAGTTCGCTCACTTGAGAGCAAAACGAGAACCAGTATGAGACTTGTGGTCATTGGCAGCGGCGCGATGGGGCTAGCCGCAGCATACCAAGCGGCAACGGAGGGCCACGATGTTGTAGTGCTCGAGGCCGCTCCTGATCCCGGAGGCATGGCTGGTCATTTCGACTTCGACGGGATTTCCCTGGAGCGCTTCTACCACTTTGTCTGCAAAACTGATCAGCCCACCTTTGCTCTCATGAGTGAACTTGGAATCCTCGACAAGATGCGATGGCGATCTACATCCATGGGCTTTTTCTCCGGGAATCGGCTCTATCGATGGGGCGACCCCTTGGCGCTCTTTCGCTATCCCGGACTCAATCTGATCGAGAAACTCCGATATGGCCTCTTTGCGTTTGTCTGCGTGCGGCGCGACTCGTGGCCTGCAATCGAGAATGAGCGCGCCCGCGACTGGATTATTCGCTGGTGCGGCACCTCAATCTACAACCGTTTTTGGAAGCCGCTTTTCGATCATAAGTTTTACGAATACGCCGACAACATCTCCGGCGCTTGGATATGGACCCGCATTCGCCGTATCGGTCGCTCTCGCAAAAGCATATTTCAGGAGGAACTCGGTTACATCGAAGGCGGGACCATTACTCTCATCGATACTCTGATCCAAAAGATCCGGTCCCTCGGCGGCAGTGTCCAACTCGGTCACCCCGCTCGACGCGTCAACGTCGCAGATCCCGGCACGCCGCAGCAACGCGTTACCAGTGTTGAAACTTCCTCGCCGGGCGGCGCCAGCCGCATCTTCTCCGCCGACGCGGTAATCTGCACCGTTCCCACTCCTTACGTTTCCAACCTTATCCCCGATCTGTCCGCAGACTGGAAAGCACGCTTCGGGTCAATCCATAACATCGGCGTGATCTGCGTCATTTTCAAGCTCAGACGTTCCGTCTCTCCGCATTTCTGGGTAAACATCTCCGAGCCCGACATCGAAATTCCCGGCATCATCGAGTTCACCAACCTGCGCAATGTAGGCGGTGGGACTATTTTGTACGTTCCGTACTATATGCCGGTCACTAACCCTAAGTTCTCCTGGTCCGATCAGCAGCTTCTTGAGGAGGCTTTTGCCTGCCTCCAGCGGGTCAACCCCGCTCTCACTACGTCCGACAT
>JAOAPP010000380.1 GCA_025462985.1 Bryobacterales bacterium
TCAGGTTTGTTTCGCGTTCTGGGGACCCATCGCCCTTCTGCCGCAAAAGCCTGATTTCACGACAACTTCTTCATGACCCTTTTATGATGGGTACGGACTCTGGGAAGCAGTCAATCCAAAGGACGGAGAAGAGAATGAATTACGGCATGAATATCCCGCAGAAAGGCGCGCTCGATTTCTTATCGCTAGGCGCGCTGGTTCACCGGCTGGATCCAGGCATCATCCCGTTTCGCAAGGCGACGGAATGTCAGATCCATGTTAGCGGGGGCGAGTTCAACGTGGCGGCGAACCTCGCCAGCTGCTTTCGTTTAAACACAGGCGTGGCCACCGCGATGGTCGATTATCCAATCGGTGATCTGATTGCGGAACGCGTTCGGGCGATGGGCGTAAAGCCCTTCTACAAGCTCTTCAAACACGATGGCGTCAACGGACCGAATATGGCGACCGTGTACAGCGATCGCGGTCAAGGCGTTCGGCCGCCCGTCGTGTTCTACAACCGCAGCAACGAAGCAGGCGCGCAGCTGAAGCCCGGCGACTTCAATTGGCAGGAAATCTTCTCAACCGGCGTGCGCTGGTTCCACAGCGGCGGAATCTTCGCAGCGCTGTCTCCCTCGACCGCGGAAGTTGCTACTGAAGGCATGCAGGCCGCGAAAGGTGCTGGAGCGATTACATCCTTCGATCTCAACTACCGCGCCAAGCTCTGGAGCATCCACGGGGGTCACGAACAGGCCGTGGCGACAATCGATAAAATCGTCCGGAACGTCGATGTCCTCGTTGGAAACGAGGAAGACCTGCAAATGGGGCTCGGTATTCCTGGTCCCGAGGTTCACGCCAAGTCGAAGCTCGATCCCAGCGCGTTTTTCAGCATGATGGACAACGTGCGCAACAAGCACCCGCACGTCAAGGTGGTTGCCACTACGCTGCGCGAAGTGCATTCCACAAACCGACACAGCTGGAGTGCAGTTGCCTGGATCAACGGCAAGACATACCAGGCGCCTACAGTCGAGCTCGATGTGTACGATCGCGTGGGTGGCGGAGACGGCTTCGCAGCCGGATTCGTCTACGGTCTGCTCAGCGGGCTGAGCGAGGACGACGCGGTTCGGATGGGTTGGGCCCACGGAGCACTGCTCACCACGTTCCCCGGTGACACGACCATGGCCACTCTGGAACAAGTGCAGGCTGTGGCGGCCGGCGGATCCGCGCGTATTCAACGGTAGTTCGTACCCAGCGGTTTGATCATAAATAGAATCGGGCGCGCGCTTTTCCTGCGGCGTGCCCCTAACCCGCGATAATCTTTAGGTCATGCAAAACAGCGCGGTGGTCGTGGGCAGCGGGCCAAACGGGCTATCAGCAGCAATTGTGCTGGCTCGCGCAGGAATGCAGGTGGAGGTCCTGGAGGCCTCAACGCAAGTGGGTGGCGGTGCTTCGTCCGGAGAACTGACTCTGCCGGGATTCATTCATGATCGTGGCTCAGCGGTGCATCCGCTGGGTGTAGCCTCCCCGTTCTTCTCACAACTGCCGCTGGCGAACCATGGACTGCGCTGGATCTGGTCGCCGGCCGAACTGGCGCATCCCCTCGATGACGGTACGGCTGTGCTGCTTTATCGCGACATAGATCGCACCGCGGCGCAATTAGGCCCAGACGCAGCTGCCTGGAAGCGCATCTTCTCGCCCTTGGTCCGCCAGTGGAAGCCGCTGGTTGAGGAAGTTTTTCAACCGCTCCACATCCCGCGCCACCCATTCTTATTGGCTCGTTTTGGCATTCGTGCGATTTTGCCGGCCACATTCCTGGCGAAGACGGCTTTTCGCGGAGTGCGCGCTCGCGCCTTGTTCGCGGGTATCGCGGCACACTCAGCGCTTCGCCTGCAGGCACCGTTGAGTTCGGCCTTCGGGCTCATCCTTGCCGCTGCCGGTCACGCGGTGGGCTGGCCAATCCCGCAAGGTGGCGCGCAAAGCATAACAAACGCGCTGTCCGGAGTTTTAGCCGAGCATGGGGGACGGATTCGCACCGATTCCCGAGTCAGCGACCTTTCTCTGCTCCAGGGCAATCGCCTGACCATGTGTGACGTGACTCCCAGGCAATTTCTCGGAATTGCCGACGGCAAACTTCCCCCGGCGTTCCGGCGGGCGCTCGAACGCTATCTGTACGGTCCTGGCGTGTTCAAAGTCGATTGGGCGCTGAATTCACCGATCCCGTGGACAGCCAAGGAGTGCTCCACCGCGATCACCGTGCATCTTGGAGGATCGCTTGACGAGATTGCCGCATCGGAACAGCTTGCATGGGAGCGGAAGGCTCCGGAGCGGCCGTTCATCCTGCTGGCCCAACACACTCTGTTCGACCCAACACGTGCTCCGCGCGGACTCCATACCGCCTGGGCGTACTGCCACGTTCCGAATGGCTGGAACGGCTCGGCACTGGAACAGATTGAGAACCAGATTGAACGATTTGCTCCCGGGTTTCGTGATTGTGTGCTGGCCCGGTCAGTTCGGAGTGCGCCGGAGATGCAGGGTTGGAACAGCAATCTGGTGGGAGGCGATGTCAACGCGGGCGCGTTCACTCTGAAGCAGTTTCTATTGAGGCCAACATGGCGCTGGTATGGGACGCCGCTGCGGGGCGTGTATCTCTGCTCGGCCGCAACACCACCGGGAGGCGCGGTGCACGGGCTCTGCGGATACTACGCGGCGCGTATGGCACTCCGCAGACTCCGCGATTAGCTACCCGTCTTCTCTTTTTCGCAAACCAGTTTCAGATCCACTTCGCCGTTCGGGGTTTCGATGTGACTCGCGATTGTCAGGGTCTGGCCATCAGCCGAGAGATCCCAGCGATCCACAATTTGCGTGTTTTCGCCTTTAGAGTTTTTTGTCTCGGTCCGGATTGTAAGTGAGGAGCCATCCCAGAACGATTTGCTTGTGGCATCGCGTCCCCCCAGGCTATTTGTCGATGCACGTCCGTCAATGTAATAGCTAACATCCGAAGCTGTCGTCTTGCCGTCCTTCGTCTGCACCGTGTGGATATTGAGTGTCGGTTCGTGCTCGTCGATCACACGGATGATCATGTCAGGAGCTTTGAACTTCCCAAAGTCGCTCTGGTCCTTGATCATCTTCCAGCGGCCCGAATAGTTGGGATGTTTGGCT
>JAOAPP010000404.1 GCA_025462985.1 Bryobacterales bacterium
CCGCTCGCGACGGCCACAATCAAATCGCCGATACCAAACAGATTCCAGGCGCGCAGACATCCGTCTGCATTACGCAATCTCTGAGAATAGGCGGCGCCAACAACCGGCGCAAGCAGCCCGACAAGAATGTCACCCACGCCGGCAGGCCAAGCAAAGACGCCGGGGAGATGGCCAGCCGCATAGAGCACCAGGAAGATCAACCCCTCCGCTCGATAGACCTGCACGCTAACGATCCACCGTTGAGGTACGGCGTCAATGACGCGTCTCAGCGTCTCCGATTTTCGGAATAACGCCATGCCGGCGATGATCGGGATCAGCAAACCATACTGAATCGTCGGCGTTCCGGAGGAGACCGTCCGGTAAAGTCCGAGCCAGGATGGCAACAGCGCGGCGACGAACCACGCCCCAAGCAGCACCGCAACCTTCCAAACCGCTTGCTTGCGGTCCCGGGCTGGCCATCCGGCGAGCTTGAGCGCTCTGTGTATGCCAAACAGCATTGCGCCAGCGACCGCCAGCGTTCCGCTCAGCACGTATGGGAACAAGTAATTGGGCACCATATAGTTCATTGTCTTGACTCCTTGTCTTGTGAACCTCTGCCAACTAGATGTAGATACATCTATTGGCGACTCCGGAAATGTTTGCAAAAAGTCGCACTCGTCTGATAAACATGTAGCCACAGATATCAATGAAGACTGCGCCACAAAGTGCAAGAACGCCGGAGTTGCGAGCCGTTCGGCTGCCGTGCGCGTGTGCGAATCTGCGGAAGGCCGCCCGTGTTGCCACGCAGTTTTACAACGCTGTTCTTCGTCCGAGCCGCATGCGACTCACTCAATTCACGCTGTTACAGGCTCTGAATGCTGCACCAGGGATCTCCCAAAAAGAACTGGCCGAGTTGTTAGGAGCTGACAGCACGACCCTTACGAGGACGCTGGCTCTCCCACGCCGGAAGCAATGGCTTCGCTCTGAGAGAGGCGCCGACCGACGCGAGCTGCGACTCTATCTAACAGCCGCCGGGCGCCGGGAATATAAGCGCGTACTTCCGTATTGGCAGTCGGCTCAAAGACGTCTGCGGCAGGCGTTGGGTGAAGACAACTGGTCTGAGGTGATGAACGCTGCGGCGCGCACTGCCGGACTCACGCCGGAACTGTAAAACGTTGGTAGATCGGCGGCAATCACCAGATTGTGGCCGATCGGATTCGACGCTCGCGGTAAGATGAGGCGCTGCTCGCAGCCTTGCGCCGTCGTGCTATTTCGCTCCGTCTCCTAAGTGGGGCAGGAAAAAACAGCGTCACACTGGACAGCAATAGTATGGATTCGAGCGGCCTTGTCATGGACACCAAGGTAACTCCGAGACCCGGCAGTAGCGCATCGCGACTGCGTTACGTATTCTGCAAGCGCGGCAGCGCTCGGAAGACGAGAGAGCCGGCAGTCGGGCGAAGTGCGCCGCCCCACTAAGAGTTCGTCCGCGTGTTAAGCGGACCGAATTGGATGATGGCGAGCAGACCGCCGGCAAGCGCCGGTCGAGGGCTAATCGCACGGCAGATAGGTCCTGGGAAACCCGCTAGCACCTCAAGTTGACTGAACCGGTCAGCAGATGCTGGCCGACATGTCGGGACTAATCCGCCAAGCTTCCTTCTTTGACGCCGCGATCTGGTTTCTCAAGGACAACGGCCCTCCCGCCATGAGCAATTAAAGGGTCCCGGCGTGCAACTGGGAGATGCTACCGGCGATAGACTTCAATGCGGAAGAGTTATCCGAAACGCTAGCCCACTTTTGAGCGTGGATAACGGAACTGTACGAATGGTGGCAGATCGGCAAGTAAGTTTAGCGTTGAAAGTTCGTGTTTAAGCGTCAATTCGCTTCTTTTTAGGACATAGTAAGACTGCCAACAGCATTGGCAAGCGTTTTGCTTGGGTGCTTCCACAGGTAAATCGCGATGCACAGCGTGTTAGTTCTGGTCCTCCTCGCTTTTAATAAGACGATCTGTGCCCCTAGTGCCGGATCAGCCGGTCTTGCGCAGACGCAGGCGCTGATCGGGTGCAATGAGCTTCATTTGGGTCGGATCGCCGAAGCGCAGTCCAACTGTGATGCTGCATTGAAGCTCGATGTGGCGAACGAAACGGCCAAAAAATGTCTCGATGCCGTGGCAGCCATGACTGCGGATGCGGATCTGAATAGTGCGGATGCGAAACTGCTCAGCGGCAAGAAAGCGGAAGCCGTCGCTCTCGCCTCCAAATGGGCCAATAGCGCTGCCTATCCAAACGCGCGGGACCGCGCGTGGAAGATTTTGAATAAAGCTCAGGCTACAAGTCCTGCGGAATTTTTTGATGCTGTGACGCCGAGTTGGTTGCGGCAAGCATTGATTACCATGGCCATTCTCAGCGCGTTTGCTGCCCTTCTGCTGGCGCTGCGCAAACTATGGCGCGAGTGGCAACGTGGAAAGTGGTACGGCTCGCTTACTAACAATACGAAATGGACGATGCTTCCGTTGCGAGAGATAGCGGCGGAGGCGGATAAACAGACCGGGATCGCAACGAACCTTGTTTTGGACGCGTTCGGCCGCTTAGGCCATGAACTGCAGCGCACGCTGTGGGAGCCGATGCTGCTGTTGTTGCGGCCGACACCGCCGGCCGATTATGAACCGGCGATCATCGATTCGTTTCTTCCTGAGAAAAATGCGATTCCGATTGTTTTGGCTCCGAAAACGACAGACCTGTGTTTAGAGTGGACGTTGCACGATGTCCAACTGCACGAAGCAGTGCAGAACCTGCAGTTAAAGGCCGGAAACGGCCTCGATATCGGGTCGGTAGCGCGCTTTCTGCGCAGTATTGTGGACTGGTTCAACGTGGGTGTCCCCACGATTTCTGGCATTGCTGAAAACCAGGATAAGGTGTTCAGCATCCATTTAGCGGCCTCCGGAGGGCGTATCAAGTGTGCGGCGGTGACTGCTTCGACCGAAGCGGCGCCTGGGATCGACTCGACCCAGCTTTCTGCTGAGAGGGCCGCATTCAAATTTCTGTTCCGGATGCGCTATCCCGGCATGACCACCGATGAGATTGATGGATTTTCTGCGCTGCGGCAAGGTGTGGTGCAGTTTGCACAATATGCCGGAACGGTCCCGGGCGTCGGGGACAATGCCGTTACCCGAACCTCGTCTTTGGCGAAGGCGGCCTTCAACTTGAATTTCTTCCGGGCGTCAATTCCGGCTCGCTGCCAATTCGGCTGTGTTTCCGAGAACACCAGCCTTGCTATCGGTGACGAGATCCGGAAAGCGGTGCTGCTAGCGGAAGGAGTCGCCTATGCCTTGATCGCATCGGAACACGACCGTTTAGCCGGTCAATCGTTCCACAGGCGAGAGGATCACGTTGATCATTCGCAAATCGCGAAGCAGAATCACCTGGCTGCCATTGATTGTTTTCGTCAATTGCAGGATTGGCCGACTTCGGATAAGACCTTGTCCTTGCGGCAGCAAGCCATCTACAACGAGGCCATCGAGTGGCGAGAGATGGGTTACGACGGGCGCGCGGTTCTAATGCTGACTGAGTTGTTGGGTGAACAGGCGCCGGACACCATTGGGGACCGCAACGATTCGCGCCCCATCTGCGAGCCGAAACCTCCTATGTCGAACTCGATCCGACTTCCCGTCCGCCTTGCCAGGCTCTCAGCGTTCGCTCAATACGATAAGGAGAAGTGGACTACGTTTCCGACCGAGCGAGCCAAACTCCTGATCGACGATGCAGAGGAACTGGTTCAGGACCTGCGTGTTCTTGCCAGAACAAATCTCGGCTCGCGTGATGACCGTTTACTGAAGTATATGTACGTCGAGGCGCTACGTGCGCTGGGGCATGTCACGCTTCTGCGCGTGATTAGCGACCCGGAGCAGGACATTTACGAGAACGACCGCCCGACTGGGCTGAAACGCTCTGCGCTGAATGAGAAAGGGGCAGCCGAACTGGATAAGGCTCTGGTGTGGTTGCGTGAGTGCGAACAGCTTTCCCCGACTTGCGAACTCTATTGCGATCTCGCTGAAGCGTATCTTCTTCAGAAGCAGTTCAAATTGGCGGAAGGATACGGTCGCCACGCTACTTTGGAAAGCGACCCCCGGAGCGAAGCAGCGTACTATATTGCAGCGGAGAGCTTTTTTGTGCAAGGCACCGACGAATCGATTGCTTTTGCGAAAAAGTACGCTCAGGGCTTCACAGGCACTGTGACTTTGGAGAAGTTTAAGTCGCTCCGCAGAGATCTTGGACTGTCGGAAGGTTCCGTATTGGCCGCCCATGCATAAGCTGAGCTGGACGCCCCTGAGTGATCAGAATGTCTCCCTCGGGGGGAAGCCTCGCGCTTCCGATTTCGATTGTTGCCAAGAACGTAAACAGAGCTGCGGATCATAATGCGAATGGTTGCCTAGCGTTCTAGATCCCGCCCGATTAGTAACGATAAACGCCGATGTCAACTGCAGATGCAGATCACTTCTGCGCATGCGCCGGTTAGTCAGAATGCGGGGAAGTAGGTCCAGAACAATGGTTGCCATCATGCGACCCAGTTGGTATTTTCCGGAACTTTCGGGAACGCAACCACGTAGGTCCTAGTCGGAATCGTTACGAGGCCTGTTATTTCAACTCCCCTTTTGACAATGTGATCTC
>JAOAPP010000045.1 GCA_025462985.1 Bryobacterales bacterium
TTGTCCACGCTCTGGAGCGTTGATTCGAGTGTTGTCTGGATTCTCTCCATCTTGCCGCTTCCACACCTGGCCGAAACGAAATGCATTTAAAACTCCGGCGATTGCCGCGGGCTCTCGACAGCGAAAAGTCACATTAGAGCATGCCCGGGCCTGAATAAACAATAGCGCGAGGACCTCCGAGCACAAGATCAGGAGCAAAGGAACTCGCGGCAGAGACCGAGCAGGCGCCAGGACAACAAGTCTGAAAACGACTTCTCGCCAACGTGGACGCCCAGCAAGGAATTGAAAAACTCGGGACGGCGCTCCAAGCTGGAAAAGGCCCTTCGCTGGAGAGCGGGGTACCTATCGAGAGAGAGCAGCAAAGACGAGATGGCGCGAGGAACACGATTCAGCTCGCGATGAGCAACGCCGTAAGCGGCCAGATTGCCAGCCGAGAGGGCTCCGGCAAGGGCGATCGACTGCTTAAAGGCGAGGCTCAGGCCGTCGCCGGTAATTGCGTCTACCGATCCGGAAGCATCTCCGAGCAGGGCCACACGGTCAGAGTGGACCTGATGCAAAACGCGGGAAACGGTCAACGCTCCCTTCTCTCTGGAGGTGGCCGGAGCTCCGCCGAGCCGGGCTTGCAGGGCAGGAAATTGAGGCAACGCACGGTCGATGCGGAGCGAGGAATCGCGCGAGAGCAGCGCAAGGCAAACCTCGTCCGGACCCACCGGGGTGACGTAGAACTGGCAGCCGCACCCCCAGTAGACTTCGACAAACGGCGACCACGGGGCAATCCGGTAATGTTTGCGGAAACCAAACCGGGAGCGTTCCTCCCGGCAATGGTGTAATCCGGCCTGCTTTCGGATTTGAGAGTTCTGTCCGTCGGCGCCGACCACAAGGTCGAACTTCTCGGTGGTCCCATTGACGGAGATGCCTTCGGCTGCGAGATGGACCGCTTTGACTGCCCAGCGAAGATGAACGCCGAGGGTTTCGGCACGCTCCACCATGAGACTGTGTAGAATGGCTCGCCGCACTCCGAGCGCAGCCCCCGCCGGGAAAGCTGCCGAAAGAGAAGCTGTATCGGAGCTGAACCCGATGCCGTGGAATCGTAGTCCGAGGCCCGACACTGGAATTCCCAAGCGCTCGAGCAGAGGAAGGCTTTCAGGAAGCAGGCCTTCTCCGCACGCTTTATCGATGGGAGGCGCAGCGCAATCGAATACGGTGACCCGATGCCCGTTTTGCCTCAGCGCAATGGCCGCCGACAAGCCCCCGGGTCCGCCGCCCACTACGCCGATGGATCCGAAACGAGAGCCATTTGCCAAGGACCAGAATAGCGGTCCCGTCAGGTTTGGGGCGCTGCGAGGTCGACAAGGTAGGGGGAACAGGAGAGAGAATGGAATTTCCCATGAGTCTCACCATTCGCGCCCGGCTTACCCTTTACTTCACAGCCATATTCGGAACGATTGTCGCGGTGCTGGCGATCGGATGCTACCTGTTCATCAGGCGCGACCTGTATTCGAAGCTGGATGCCGCGCTGCAGGTGCAAGTGCAGGTGACGGCGACCTCCGCCAGCCACGAACTCGTTGAGCACGCGCAAGAGGCGTCCGGGGACGCGGACATACAGTCGGTTCTTAACGCCCAGACGCAGTCCGGGCTCGCACACACGCAGATTCTGGTGCGCCAGGGGAGCAGAAATGTCGCCTACAAACGAAGCGGCCTCAGGATGCCGGACATCCGGACCATTCCTTTGGACGATACCAAGTCCACAGATACTTATCAGGGCGTGCGAATTGCCAGAGGGGAGATTGCCGTCCCGGAATTTCACACTGCGTATCAGATTTACTCGGCGGAATCCCTTGATGAAACGCGTGCGCAATTATGGCAGGTGAAGCGCGAGATGATGCTTTTCGTTCCGCTCGGCCTGGCGTTGGCGGCCTGGGCAGGATATTTGATTGCGCGGCGGTCGCTGGCCCCGCTGAAGGAGCTGACGGACCGGATTGGAGGAATCACCACCGCAGGACTGGGAGAACGGGTTCCCGTGCAGCATCGGGAAGATGAGATCGGCCGGCTGGCTTCGAGCTTCAATGGGCTTCTGGATCGGCTGGAGCAGGCGTTCAACCTGCAACGGCGTTTCATGGCAGACGCTTCGCACGAGCTGCGAACACCGATCACGGTGGCCCTGACGGCTACTCAGGCCACTACGAGCGACCCCCTCAGGACGCCCGAGGATTCGTACGAAGCCCTTCACACAGTAGAGGAGCAGATGATGCGTTTACGGCGAATCGTGACGGACATGCTGTTTCTTTCGCAAGCCGACGCTTGTTCGCTCCAGGTGTTTCCAACCGACATGTATCTGGACGACGCAGTAGCCGGGGCGAGCCGGGCGGCCCAAACGCTGGCACGCGTGAGAAATCAGATCTTGATTGTGGAAAGTCTGCCTGAAGCGAGGTGTATTGGCGACCAGGATCTACTTCGGCAGGCCGTGTTGGTTCTCCTGGACAATGCGGTCAAGTTTACACCCGAAGGGGGCACGATCCAGATTGGAATTCGCAGCCGCGATGACCATTGGGTCTGTTATGTGATTGACTCCGGAGTGGGCATCCCGCCAGAAGCGGAACGGCGAATTTTCGACCGCTTTTTCCGAGCCGTGCAGCCCGCAGGCTCCAAGGCGCCTGGGGCGGGGCTCGGGCTAGCCATTGCGCAATCCATCATTGAGGCGCATCACGGAACTCTGACGCTAGTCGGGTCGCGGCCCGGGCGCACCGAATTCGAATTGAGCGTCCCGGCCATCACTTCAGCCGAAGGAAGCCGATCGGCTCAGGCGAACTTTTTGGCGGTTAAGATATAACCTTCGCGGCGGCGCGCATGAATGAGGGGTTTCTCTCCCTCGATGTCGATCTTCTTACGGAGCCGCTTGATGTACTCCTCGATGAGATTCGAGAAGGGATCATAGGGCGCATCCCACACGCGCTCGGAAATCGTGTCGCGGTTCATCAGTGTATCGACGCCGCGCGCCAGGCATTCCAGCAGGGCGTACTCTTTGGCGGTCAACCGGATAAAATTGCCGCTGCGGCTTACGGTTCTCGACCGGGTGTTTAATTCGAGGGTATCGATGCGGATATTGGAGTCTTCGATGAGCGGTTTACGGCGCATCAGAGCCCGAATCCGGGCCATCAGTTCCCCAAGATCGAAGGGCTTTGTGAGGTAATCGTCGGCGCCGAGATCGAGACCCTTGATACGGTCCTCCGTAGCGCCACTGGCGGTAAGCATCAGAACAGGAACTTGCAGGCCACGGGCACGGAACTCCGAGCAGACCTCCCAGCCATCCTTAACCGGGAGTCTGACATCCAAAATGATCAGGTCGTATGGGGAGGAGAATGCTGCGTCGATTCCGGCCTGGCCATCGAGTGCATGATCGACCCGGTAATTCTCTCTCCGCAGCGCCTTCTCCATGGCGCGAGCTGCGGCTTCTTCGTCTTCAATGAGTAATAACCGCATAGCTAAATTCTATATTTGAAGCCACTGAAGGCCGGCGAGTCACAGGATCTTCTTCAATTCCTCGCGATATAACGAGTTGCCGGGATAGCGGTTTGCCAGATCGCCCAGCAGGCGGCGAGCCTCACCCTTGTTGTTGTCCCGAAGCGCTGCAACTGCAAGCAGCAATTCCGCATAGGGCTGCAGGTAGCGGCCGTGGGCTGCGGTGATTCGCAAATTTGCAATGCCTGTTTCTTTGTCCGTCTGGGCGCCGCCCATATGCAAAAGCCAGCGTACTGGCGCGGGCTTCTGGCTCAGAAGATAGTTTTCGACTCCCAGGGCGAGATAGGCGTCATAGTATCCGGGATTTCGGGCCAGCAAGGACT
>JAOAPP010000049.1 GCA_025462985.1 Bryobacterales bacterium
GCACTCTGGATGGCGCCGAGTGCACATCCTAAGGAATCAAGAAGATGCTGCTTTAGTTTGCCCCGCGCTTCTGGAGAAATAGCCTCCCAGGAAGCGCGCGTTACGTAGGCTGCCAGGCGTTCACATGTGTTCATAACGGACTCTTTGCTCAATGCGGTCACAAACACAGTCGCGAACGGCTCAGGAATGTCTCAGGGATAATCTATCCCGGTCGTATCACCTATGAGCCCAAAAGATTTATCTCGCCGATCCCGCCTTGCACCTTCAGCCGGAGGTTAACTTTGGCCTTGTCATACACAGAATTTTCGTAGTGATCGCCCATCTTTTCAAGGCCGGTGACATTGATGCTCCCCAATCCTCCATGCGCCTCCGCTCGGATGCCGATGCCCTCGGGGAGGTGCACTGTTGCCTGGCCGACCCCGCCCGAAATCTCGACTTCATAATCCCGGGTCGGATGTCCGCGAAGGTCTAAGTTGACCTGTCCTGCACCCATCTGGACTCGCAAGGACCGGATCGCCACGTCGCGAAGATCCAAGTCGGCCTGACCCGCCCCGCAGTTCAGGGCGAGGTCCAGCAGCGTCTTGTCATTGAGCTGCAGATTCCACTGACTCTTCATATGTCCGTGCATATTCGTGTGGCCGGACGACTGTTTAATGGTCACCACGGCATGAGAGCCATTTCGGGCGGATTGCACGGTCGGTTTCAATGCGTCGGAGTTGTATTCGAAGTTGCCAGAGATTAGGTTGTCTCCGCCGCCCTTCAGATTGAGCTGGCCCGCTCCAAAATCCAGCTCGATGTTGGCGTGGTCAGCTTTTCCGAGATCAACGGAGAGCGGTTCGCTCCGGGACGGCCCGGTCTTCACATCGTCGAAGTCGCACCCGCTAAGCAAAAGGAAGGCTGGTACCGCTGCTACCAGCAGTTTATGACGACTGTTGAACATTCCCACAGCATAGGTACGTGTACGCTGCGGGCGATGTTCACACGGCGTCGCATTTTTCGACTGTGAATTCGCTCAGGCGGTCGCGGATGGATAGGGGAGTGTCGGCGACAACTTCACAGTAGTCTTCAATGTATTTCTGGGAAACGATAGCTGCCCTGTCATGCAGAAGGTTAAGGGCCCGCCCCTCTCCCAGCGGAAATCGAAAGCATTGCCGGGCAACCGGGTCTTGCTTCAATTCCTGGTCAATCAGTTCGAGTAACCGATCGGTCCCATCACCCCGCTGGCCGGAGACCAGGACCGCTTCCGTGGCGTTTTGCCGGGCCGTTTCGCCTAGGATGCGGTGGGTCATGGTTTGCAGATCCTCGATTCTGTCAGCGTCACTGAGGCGATCGCTCTTGCTGAGTACCAGAATCTGCTTCGTGCCTTCAGCGCCGATCTCGCCCAGCACCTTCATGACGTGGGCCGTCTGCTCGGAAGCGGTTGAGGAGGTGACGTCTACCACATGGAGCAGCAGAGCCGCCGCCGTCACTTCTTCGAGAGTGGCGCGGAATGCATCCACCAGCGTCGTGGGCAGGCTGCGAATGAAACCCACCGTGTCGCTGAGTAAGACTCGCCGCTGCGAGGGCAAACGAATCTGGCGAACAGTAGGATCCAGGGTCGCAAACATCCTGGCGTCCGCCAGTACCTCGGCCCCGGTCAGGCGGTTAAAGAGCGTGGACTTCCCTGCATTCGTGTAGCCCACCAGACTTACAGTCGAGAGCGGAACCGCCTGCCGCTGGGAGCGTTGCACCCCTCGCGTGGCGCGAACTCGATCAATCTCCGATTTCAACTTTGCGATCCGGCGGCCGATCCGGCGACGGTCCGTTTCCAGTTGCGTTTCGCCGGGCCCCCTGGTTCCAATGCCGCCGCCGAGGCGCGACATCTGGGTCCCTCGACCGGCAAGCCGCGGCAGCAGGTAATTAAGCTGCGCAAGCTCCACTTGTAGTTGACCCTCTGCCGTGCGGGCTCGCCTCGCAAAAATATCCAGGATGAGTTGCGTACGGTCCAGCACCTTCGCTGGAAGACGCCTTTCCAGATTCCTCAACTGGGTGGGCGTGAGTTCGCGGTCGAAGATAACGGCATCAATCTCGTTACCTTCTACATAGTTTCGGATCTCCTCGACCTTGCCAGACCCAACCAGCGTTGCCGCGTCTAATGCAGGCCTTATCTGAACGATCCGTTCCACCACCTGCGCTCCGGCGCTTTCGGCGAGAGTCGCGAGTTCGTCGAGCGACTCTTCCAGGTCAGTGTCCGTCCCGGGCGTCAGCAGTGAGTGCGCGACTTGCCGGGACTTCAGCCCGACTCCCACGACAACGGTTCGTTCGTCTGGTGGCTTTGAATTCACTAATGTTGAGATTCCAATGGCTCCGGCAAAGGTGTCGGCGTTCCGGGCGTACCAGTCCCTATGCCATGAACAGCGTTAGCATGCACGGGTTTCGAGACAACTACTGTTGAGATCGCGTGCTTGAAAATTAGCTGTTCCTGGTTATTAGTCTCCAATATCACCGAGTACTTATCGAAGCTCTTGATCCGACCCGAGAGCTTCACCCCGCTCATAAGATAGATGGTCAGAAACGTCTTTTCTTTCCTGGCGTTGTTTAAGAACGCTTCCTGGATGTTTTGCGCGAGCTTTTCCATTCTTTTCCTCTATAGTTTTGGCAGCGCACTTCCATTTGCTCTTGCCTTGCTCTAAGTACTGGCGAAAGGACCTTCTGCCAAGCGCATCGGGGCGCAGACATCCGGAATTATTGCTCCCTTTGTGAGCCGATTCAAGCGAAGAATCGAGTTATCAACTATGCATACCTATACTATCCGGATCCTTAGCGGCCGACCACGCGAGAGTTTGGAGATATTCTGGAAAATACGATGAAAGTGAAACGCTGGTGCGGTTCGGGCGTGCTTGCCGCGATCGTTGTCACGAGCCTGTCCGCCCACGACATCATCACAACCAATCTCACCTATACTCGGGACATTTCCAGGATCTTCACGCAGCGTTGCGGCTCCTGCCACTCTGCCGCTTCTTCCATTCCGCTGACGACCTATGAGGAGACCAGGCCCTGGGCCGTCGGGATCAAAGAGCAGGTGCTCTCGAGAACAATGCCGCCCTGGGGCGCCGTCAAAGGGTTTGGGAACCTCGCTCAGGATGGCGGCCTGTCCCAGGAAGAGATCATAATCATCGCAGCCTGGGTGATTGGAGGAGCGCCGAAAGGGGATCCGCAATTGCTGGCTAAACCCGAACCCGTCCGAACCGGGCGGACGGGGCCGCAATCTCTTCGGGATGGACCGACTGTGACGGACCAGCTGGTTCTGAGTTCAGCTCTCCGTGTCTCTGGCATTCGCCCCATTGCAAACAAGCTGGTTTCGTCAGCCAGGATCACGGCGGCCCTTCCGGACGGAAAAGTGGAGCCACTGCTCTGGCTGTACCGCTACGATCCCCGTAATTCTCACAATTTCGCCTTCCGCGAACAGGTCAATTTACCCGAAGGTACGGTGATCCGTTCGTCGGAACCATTGTCGTTTGTGCTGCAGGTCGCTACAGGCTCTTCACCGGGACGGTAAAGACAACCGTGTTCACAACGCTCTTCCTTTGGAATTGCGTCCAGATGCGATAAAGCCCGGGACGCGGAAAGATCACGTTGAATTGGACGCCACCTTCGCCTTGCGTCAGGAATGGATGCAGGTGCAACAGGTCCACCAGGTCCTCACTGACGGCGAGCATATGTCCCCATGCACCGAGATACGGTTCCAGCCCTTCAGCCGGATCAAGGGTAAACAGAAGCCTCGATTCCAGCCCTGCGACCACGTCGGCAGGTTCAGTCTGCAAGGAAGCCGTCAGATTCGCCGATTTACAGGGAGCAACGGATGCCGAAAGATGCGCTGGTTCTGCGGCACCGGACACGAACAGAGTATCCACCGATAGCTGCGGGACCGATTGGGAAGGGAAGTAGTCAGCGAGCATCCGGTACATGCCCCCGAAGGGGAGCCGGACCGTCAATATAAATGTTCCGTCGGCCTGAAGAACAGGATGGTCGTGCAGGAAAAACTCCAGGTTCTCGCTCACCAGAAACAGATGCATCAGCTTCTCATGAACGATTTCGAAGTGCTTGACGAGCTCTCCCGAACGCGGATCTATGACCCGAAATGTCAGCGTGATCGGACTCTGCGGGCGAAGGAGGTCCGGCGTCTGTGAAACTTCGAGAGCAAACTCCACCCGATCAGGAACTCTGAGCGCCAGCTTCATGCCGCAGCGCGGACAAACACCCGGTTTGTCCATTCGAACATCGGGATCCATTGGGCACTGCCAATCGCCCGGAGGCGGCGAGTCCCTGGTTTGCGCTTGTAACCCCGCAATCGAAGCGAACATTGCCACCAGATACCGGCGACGGCTGAGCGTTGAGAATTCCAACACTCGCTAGTCTAGTTCAACGCGGGCTTAGCTTCTGAGATGGCAACGGATTTGGCAGGCTCCTCGCCTTTTTTCTCTTCAGGCGCAGATAGCTTATCCGCGCTCATGTTCTTGTCGAAGGCGACATCGAAAAATCCGATCATCATCTCATCCCAGCTTTGCTGTCCCCAGGTGATCTTCTTCGTGGGGTCAGGATTGTATGGGTTGTTCGCCGAGTTGTCGAAGTGCGCGGTGCAATGAATCGTCGTGCCTTTCGGAACCACAATGTCACCTGCGGGCACATAGGCGAGCTGCCAGCTGAAACTGTAGTGAGGAACCTTCAACAGTGTCTGCGTTTCACCGGACGGATACTTCGCGACATACTCGAAATCTTTCCCCCTCAGATGCATGTGGGGAAGCAGCGCCACGATGCGCGCGTCGTTGCCGAATCGAAAGTCAGCTTCCACCTTGTAATTCGGATCGCCCGGCGGAATTGCAAAACCTCCATTCGCGGCCAACATGGTCAGCACGCGCTCTTTCACGGCGCTGGCGTCTACAGTTTTCAATCCGATCGTTGTTCGGTCTGTTGCTGCATGACCGTTGGCGGTATAGTGCATCTCGAAAATGATGTCGGATCCGGCTCTGATGAGCTTGGCGCGGCCTTCTGGAAGCTCCGTCGGCGGCAGCCCCGGAGCGTACCCAACCAGGAATTCCGCATCGCGCATGTCGCCCTCCCCCTTGCTTTGGGGAACATAAGCCACGCCCGGCTTGATGCCGGCGAGCCATTTCGAACCGGGCGGTCGGACGTAAGCGATCACGTGATGCAGTACGGCGCGGTTGCCGGGCCGTACCTCTGCCATACGAACCCAAGTGTCTCGGTCAAAGTGTGTCGGCACCAGATAGTACTGGTATGCGATCGTCCCCGAGGCAGGAACGCTAAAGGGAGCCGGCATCTGCATGACCAGATCTGGTTTCGCGATGTTCCAGCCTTCCAGGAAATTGCGCGGTGCAGGCAGGTCGGCTGCCTCTCCCTCCGGCGCACCCGCCTTCACCCACTTCACGATAGTGTCGATGTCGGCCTGAGGCAACCCGCGGTCGTTGGCGAAGTGGCCGTAATGTGGATCCGCAAACCAGGGTGGCATCTTACGAAGCGCAACGGCTTCCTTGATAGCTGCTGCGTACGGCCGGACCTCTTTATAGGTCATCAGTGACATCGGCGCGATCTCGCCGGCTCGATGGCACTCCTGGCAATGCTGCTGGACAATCGGAGCGATGTCGCGATTGAAAGTTGCGGTCCCGCCCGGCGTTCCAGCTAGCGCCATCGCGGCTGAAAAGCTGAACAGGAGAAGCATCTTCGCCATAACACTCCTTGCATTTCTGTGATGAGCGATCATAACATCGTTTCCAGGACACACGGTACAACGAGCGAAACCGCGAGGTTGTTCAGCCTGTTTTCGAGCCGGACCAGGCGAGGCTCTCCGGCGTGAGCGTGTCGATGCGTCGGAGTGATGGGAACAGACGGGCCCAGATGAGCACGATTGCAATTGTTCCCACGCCCCCAAGGACGACCGCCGGAACGGTCCCAAACCAGTGAGCCGTTATCCCGGACTCAAACTGGCCCACCTCGTTGGACGCCCCGATAAAAACCATGTTCACTGCGCTGACGCGGCCGCGCATGGCGTCAGGTGTTGACAACTGAATCATTGTCTGCCGGACGATGACGCTGATCATGTCGGACGCGCCTACCAGCATCAGCATAATGAGTGAAACGATCACGTTCTGTGAAATTCCGAATATAACCGTGAACGCGCCGAATCCGAAGACGCAGCTTAACATCACCAGCCCAGCTCGGCGTCGCAGTGGCCACCTCGCGATAGCCAGGGCGGTAAGAACGGCACCAACTCCGGGGGCGCTCCGCAGGATCCCGAGGCCAACCGCGCCAACGTTTAAAATTTCCCGTGCGTATACCGGCAACAGAGCAACCGCTCCCCCCAGAAGCACAGCGAACAAATCGAGCGATGACGCGCCCAGGATCAGCTTGTTGCGCCAGATGTAACGAATGCCATCTAGAACCATGCCGCCCGAGGTACCAGAAGCTTTAGGGACGCCTGCCGCATTGAAGTCCACAAAATGAAAGCTGATGAACGCGAGTAGATAGGCGGCCGAGGCGCACCCGTATACAATCCCCGGTCGATTCGACACCCCATACACCATGCCTCCGATCATGGGGCCGGTTATAACAGCGGTTTGAAATATGGAAGAGCTCCATGCGATGGCATTCGCAAACTCGTCCACTGGAACCAGAACGGGTAGAATCGCCTGACTTGCCGGGGCGTTAAATGCGCGCACTGTGCCGTTCACAAGCAGTACAAAGTAGATGGGGTATGGAGAGGTGAGCCCGCGTAACGAAAAGAAAAGCAGAAGCAGAGAGCAGATGGAGAACCCGATGTAACACGTCTGCAGGATGCGCTTCCGTGGGATTCTATCTGCCACGTGCCCCGCGAGGAGAAAAAGACAGATAGGAGGAAGAAACTGAGCCAGCCCAACTAGTCCAAGATCCAGTGCGCGATGCGTAATCTGGTAAACCTGCCAGCCCACAGCGACCGACTGCATTTCAGTCGAGCCTGTCGTGAGAAAACGAGCCAGCATATAGCGGCGGAAATTCGGGTAGCGAAATGCGGTCCGCGACGAAGATCGCGCGGGGGTATCAGGTGAGACGGATTGCAACCTCCATTAAACCGCGCAGCTACTTCTCGCTTCTGTACTGTCGCGCGCT
>JAOAPP010000432.1 GCA_025462985.1 Bryobacterales bacterium
GACATCGCACTGCTCCGCCTCAACGCTCCGGAACACAACTTAGATGTCGAGTACCAGAGCGACCCCGAGATGCTGCAGGAGTTCGTCGGGCGCGTGCTGGCCCGCCTCCGTGCTGCAAAGAATCCGGCGCTTCTGGTGGATGCGGACGTGGATCGGTTCCAACTTGGCGGGCAACTGAAAGAGCTGCTGGAAGTATCGCAGCTGCCGGCGGCCCTGATGTCAACCGCCAAGGGCGTTTTGTCCGACAATGGTCCGCATTGCCTTGGTGTGTACTCCGGCGGGGTCTCACGGCAGAACGTGCGCCAGGCCATCGAACATTCTGACTGCCTGATTACCCTCGGAGTGCGCCTGACCGACGGGACCACGGGTGCGTTCTCTCATTCGATCGATCCCGCATCAGAAATCCAAATCAATGATTGGGCTGGAACCGTGGGCGGCGAAGACTTCTACGGGATTTCGATGGGGGACGTCCTCGAGTACCTCACCTTTGAGGTGCGTAAGGCTCCGCGAAGAAGGCCTGAACAATCCCAGAAGACCGCCTCAATTTCGGATTTCACAGACAACTCATCGCAGCCGCTGGTCCAGGCCGTGTTCTGGAAGCGCATCGCCGCCGTCGTTCGTGAGGGCGACGTCATCATCGCCGAAAACGGAACGCCTCTCAGCGGGCTCATGGGCGTGCCCCTTCCGTCAGGAGTCAACGTCGTTAGCCAGCCAATCTGGGCCTCGATCGGTTACACGCTCCCAGCCACTCTCGGATCCGCTTTTGCGGCACCGGCACGCCGCCATCTTCTTTTCATCGGCGACGGATCGTTCCAGGTCACAGTGCAAGAGCTCTCCACCATACTGCGCCATCGGCTACGGCCCATCGTATTTCTGTTGAACAACGATGGCTATACAATCGAACGCCTGATTCTCGGAGAGAATGCGGCCTATAACGACATCCAACCCTGGCGCTACTCAGATCTTTGCCGGGTGTTCGACACTGAGGAACGCTTTACAACTTTCCGGGTCGAAACATCCGCGGAACTCGACGCTGCCCTGAAGATTGCAGCTGAACCGGAACACTGCATCTTCATCGAAGTTATCCTGCCCAGGATGGATGCCCCGCCGCTACTGAAGGCACTCGGGCCGGTCTTCGCCAGGCTGGATTACGGCATCAAATGGGAACTGGCAGGGCGTCCTGGCGGGCAGTCTACCACCAAATGAATCAATTCGTCTTCGGGGCGAACTCCTTCCGGCCGAACTCCATGTGAACGCGAACGCTTTCCACCCACACAGGGCCGCGATCCTGGTTGTAGGCCGGGTTTGCCACTCGTTGCAGGTCGAAAGTGGCGAAGATGCCAGGGAGCACGCGCGCGCTGTAGTAGCTTTCCCAGACGTACTCCGGCCCGTAGCGCAGCCGCCCGTCCCCCAGATTGAAGTCCAGTCCCCCCATGGCGAGATACCGGGCATGTACGCCGGATAATCCGCCCACAGTCAAGGCGCTCCCGGCCGTATCGTCGGGGCGACGCCATCTCCGTCCAGTGCTGCTGATTCCCCCACTCGCCACGCGGTCCATCACGGTGAACGCGAACGACTGAGTTTTGCCGTCGTTCCAACCGAGCCGGGCGAATATTCCGATATCTTTCGTGATGGCTTGCTCGGCATTGATACCGATGACGTACTTAGTCGTTCCAGCGCGTCTCACTGCAGTGATGTCGGGTGTCGCGTGCGTTGCTTCGCCGAGCTTTATGGCATCGGCGTATGTCCCGGAATCGGTGTGAAGTGCCGCTCCGAGTAGTCGAACATTACCCGGGCGGTCCGGAGAGCCGTGGCGGCGCTCAATCTCCCAAACGTCGCCACGGTCTCGAAGAACACGACGATCGAAGCGCGAGCCGTTTGCGACTTTGGGTTCGCCGAAGCCGCCATACCGAAAAGACCACTTCTCTGTATGAAACTCATGCACCCAGCCCCAGGTGTAGCCACGCGTGTCAGCCGGATAATCGAAAGCACCGTTGTACATCGTTGCCCAGCTCATAAACTGAGTTCGCGGATCGTGCGAGTAGCGGTTGTTGTCGAAAAAATCTTCGGCACTGAAGCGTCCCACCGTCAGCGTGTATCGCACCACCGGTCGTGTCCCGGCCAGTTGATTCTCTTCGTCCTCGAAGCTTTCCGTTGCCGAGCCGAAGCCAAAATCCTGCTCGATATAGGCGCGGGCAAGATAAGGCTTCGGGGTTGCCGTCGCGACGCGGGGCATCTCACCATTAGGGAAATCGGCAATGCCGGCGACGTTACTGAATCCCCTTCCGCCAGCAAGTTCCGCATTGGCGTAGATACGCGTATTTTGCAGCAGACGGAAGCCAACGAAGAGGGTGCTGGTCAGCGAAACGTCTCGCTCGGGCGCGTCGCGCAGGCTATAAGGGCCTTCGTAAGGCGAATGAAACATTCCGTGATACTGCCCTATCGAAGTCGCCTGCCAGAATAGATCCCAGCGTTCCTGTGTGTTCGCCGGTTGAGGCTTGCGATTTTCGGACTGCCGCGGAATCTCACCGCCTCTGGCTGGCGGATTGGGCGGAGTCTGGGTTTGGGGAGCCTGCTCAGCGTGAATGGGAGACGCAGCGACGGCGAGTGCTGCTGATACGGCAAGCCGTCCCAGCAAGGGCAAGAGTCGAAGCTGCATTCATTTCATTGTGCCTGCCCGGCACTCCCGGCGCATCACTCGGAAGTCGGGTCGGCTTGTCCGTAGTAAACATCGCTATCCACGGCGAGCCTTTTGAAATCCTTGTTCTCGAGAGAAACGCTGACATCCCGCTTGATGAAGAACACCGCGCGAATATGAAACTCGGTGCCGAAGCTGAACGGAAACCATATATCTTTGTCGACTCGCCTGTATTGAACGTTGAACCCGAGGCCGGGAACATCTGTTCCTAAGGCAGTGCGAACGAACAGCGGGAGCGGGCGGGACAGCCGGGTGTAGACCGAGACGGGTTGCAGTTCTTCTTTGTCGATCAGAGCTTCACCCGCCCAGGCTATATCGTTCTTGTCGATGGGGCTGAAACGGATGCGATAAGCGGCGCGGCCAGACGCCAATTCTTCGTTCACCAATTCAAACCTGAGGCCTTTCTGCTCTTCGCTGGTCAGGGGAAACAAATCCTTGCCCATGCCGTCCTTCGAATTGTCATTTGTCAGATGCTGGCGAAAGCTGGATGCCAGTTGCCCGTCCAGGCTCTCCGCTTCTGGGATGGGTTCTCCGCTGAAATCGGTGTAGTGGCCCTTCTTCCAGTACCGGCCCGTGATGGACTGCACCTTGCGCGTAGTGTCTTTCGCTCCGGGCGTAACCAGCAGATCGCTCGATTCTTCGCGCGCTAATTTGCCGCCGCTGCGCCGAATCATCACGCGGATGTGCTCGCCGTAGAGGTACTTTGACCGCTCCTTCTGTTCGCGATCCTGATTGGCCGCCACCTTCTTCATGATGTCGGCAGCAGAAGGCGAAGTCGTGCTTTCAGCACAGAATGCTGAGAGAGCCAGCAAGAACAACGGACCGGAGCGTAGGAATAGGCGCACGTATGGACTCCCTGAAGTGAATACGCGTCAGC
>JAOAPP010000446.1 GCA_025462985.1 Bryobacterales bacterium
CCGCTACGACCGCTCTGCGGCCAGCCTGTATTACGCGCTCGCTCCCGGCGAGGGGTTCATCGGTATGGGCACTCGTCGCGCCGGACGGAAGGACTTCGATCTCTTTGAGAGGCGCGCAGTCTGCGCCCATAAATGTACATAATCCTACGGCGAGCTTGCTCACCGCCCCACACTCCGGGCAGCCCACCAAATCAGCGTTGGTTTCGATCGCCTGCTCAAGCTCGCCGCGGCGGCCACCTGTCGGACGCAGACGTGATGATTGGAGCCGGCATCCGGCGCACCAAAGGCAGCGCACCGACGAAGAAGAAAGCCGCCCGCACCAAGGTGATCAGCGCGCTCGTCGCGCCCCTGGACACCAGCCTCGGCGACGTGCGCGACCGAGCGCTGCTGCTGATTGGCTTCGCCGGAGCCCTGCGCCGCTCCGAGCTGGTGGCACTGGATGTGCAGGACGTGACCCAAGACGACGACGGCCTGGTGGTGACCATCCGCCGCTCCAAGGGCGACCAGGAAGCCCACGGCGAAAAAAGAGGTCTGCCCTACGGCAGCCGACCGGCCACCTGCCCGGTGCGGGCCTGGCGAGCCTGGCTCGACGCGTCGGGCATCACCGAGGGTGCAGCGTTTCGGGCCGTGACCCGGCACGGACACCTGCGCACCACACGACTGGGCGACCGAGCAATCGCCGACATGATCAAACGCCGCGCGCAGCACGCCGGCGTGGCCGGGGACTTCGCCGGACACTCCCTGCGCGCCGGGTTCGCCACCGAAGCCTACGCCCACGGCACCCCCGAACTGGCCATCATGCGCCACGGCCGCTGGCGCTCCGCCTCCGTCATGCGCGGCTACGTCGAAGAAGGCGGCGTCTGGAACGACAACGCCGCCCACCGACTCGGCTTATAAATCAGCACACGGCGGCAGGAAGGAACTCGCGAAGTATCAAGATCAATCCATAGACCATTGAGACTAGAACACCAGCATCGTTGGTGATGTTCATGGTCCTGCCGGTGACGCCTGCCGGACATCCACGTAGTGTGCTGCTCAGGTTCAGATCACTGTCCCGCTGAAATGTTCAGAACGTGCTCGGAGTGCCCCGACCTACCGCTAGGGCTAAGTCCGCAGAGGCCAATTATCATCGCCGGTCGCCCACTCGTCGAATAATTTGGCCAGCCTCATTTTCGTCTGCTCGGTGAGGATCTTTTTGACGTCGTCGCCGAGCGGTTTAAGGGCGTGCTCACGCACCTCTTTGTGCTTTTCGGGTGCCGGACAGGTGAATACGGCCAGAATCCGTAGGCTGCGTAAGGTATCCTCGCCGGTGATGATGCTCAGCAACGGAACATGGCCGCACATTGCTCCCTTGAACGCTTGCCACACCCTGTCCACCAAGACGTCCACCACGGCGTTCGTCACGTACGACCGTTTGGTTTGCATGGATGAACTGAGGATCGCCTGTTTTACCAGTTTCTTGGCCGACTCCGGGATCTTTTCGAGAACATTTTGGGAGGCTTCGATCACTTGAACGAGGCCTATAAACAGGTCACACCAGCCGTGATACGCTAACTGGCGTTTGATGTCCCTGCTCTTGGTGTCATCGCCGAGTTCAGCCGCGATCTCCTTCCAGACGGACGTCATCGCTTCGGCGAATATCATCACCTGGTCGACCGGCGACGGTTCAGAGACATTATCCGGCTCACCGCGCTTCGAACGCTCAGATTGCAGTTCAGGTCGCTGATCGCGGTTCTTAGATTCGTCGCCTGATTCTGCCTGTCCTAGCAGTGATCCACAGGATTGGGAGCGTCATCTAGGGATTTGGTTGGCTGGTCGTCCGGTTCGGGTTGTCTCCTAGCTTCGATGGGCAACCGCTGCTTTGGTATTGCGCCATTGGCGGGGGAGGTATCGCTCGTTGAAGCGGGATGAGCGGTGACTCCTTGGTCAGCCAGCCAGTCCGTGATGTCCAGGCGGGCCGAGTCGGTGCTGGCCGTTTTGCATTTGTCGTTTAACCGCTTCGGTGGAGGATGGTAGTGCGTTGTCCATTGCACGTCGACCTGCTGCCGTCGGACCTGTCGTTTGTTCTTGCCCTGGTTGGCGAGGCTCATCCAGCCTCCCCAGCCGTGCAGGGACCCACCGCAGCCAGTGCAACGGCATATACGTCCATTTGCCTCTGCGCATCTGCGGTTATGGTTTCCATGAGGCTTATGCGAAACTGAGTTTGAAGAAGTGGAGCGCTCGGACGGCGTGGAACGCTGTGGAGTAGGTGCGCTTGGGTCTACGGTAGTCGGTGTGCATGCACCGCCACGTTTTGAAGTGGGAAATCGCGCGCTCGATCACGTAACGAATCTTGTTGACGGCGGTGTTGAATTCTTTCTGCCAGTCGAGGAGTTCTCCGCCGGCCGGCTTGCGATACGGGGTGATGATGCCGGTTCCGATGTAACCCTTATCGCCGATTGCGTTGTGATCGTCGAGAAGTTCACTCAGTCCGGTCTCGTGTATTGCTTTGGCGTCGTGTGTGCTGCCGGGCAGCGGATCCGAGATGTGCATCAGTCGCCCGAAGAGATCGCAGACGAACTGGTGGGCGTGGCCGGTGGTCTTATGCTTGCCTGAATACAGATCGGGTGTGTCGGCCCAGGACCAGCACGGACACAGTGATCCGTCGGTTATGGCGACTCGACCCTCGAGTTCCTCGGGCAGCTCTGGAACGAATTCATCGAGTGCCTCAGCGATGATCTCTTCGAGATCGCTGATTGCTCTGGAGATTGTGGATTGGTCAACGAACAGCAGTTCAGCGATCAGTTCTTGTGTGATGTTGGTACGGAAGTACATGACGACGGCTTTGACCGCCTGAAGCAGTGTCAGTTCTCGTGGTCGGCCCCGTTCGCAATCCCAAACGATGCGCTCTCCGACACGGTCGACGAGTTCATCTAATTGCTCGAACGTGAGTCCCGTAGTAGCCTGGCTTGGCAATGGTCCCTCCGGGGCGTGAAGGCTATTGTCGTGGCCTTCAAATTCTCCCGTTGGGACCATTGCCCTATGGGTAACGACACGCGCGAACGCTAAACTTTTTCAGGACACTTTCGCATAAGCCTCCTAGTGTGGGTTTTATAGCTCACTGTTGCGGGTATGCCGCGCGCATGAGCGAGAAGGGTGGGCTGGGTGGCAAGGCGCAGGAACTTACGGCACAGGTCACTCAGAAGGTCCGGGAGGTGCGCGCCCAGGCGATTGCGAAAGCC
>JAOAPP010000462.1 GCA_025462985.1 Bryobacterales bacterium
AGCTTTCCGCGCTTGCGCTCCCAGCCCATCCAGGCGCCTTCACGAGGGTTGTAGATCCGATGGCGATGAAACAGATAGAATCCGCCATACGGCTCGTCGGCGTACTTGCGGTTCAATCCCTCGATCAGCGAAATAGTCAGATCGATGCGTGCATCTTGTTCCTGTGCCGGCTCGGCGGTATCGGGCAGATCCGTCAGCAGCGCATAAAAAATATTCGGATCGCGGTTCACTAGGTAGCGCACTTCCAGGTCATCCACGAGTCCGCGAATCTGCTTCTCGTTGATCAACAGGGTCGGTATCGCGACCATGGTGGCCGAATCTGGATCCACGCCTTTTGAGAAGTCAATTTTAGGCAGCGCGCGCGGCGTCAGCACGGTGGTCATGAGGTAGTTCATGACCTCCACAGCCGCCTGCGTTGCGGGAAGAATCAGCAGCAGCGCACCCAGGACCAAGCCCCACCCACCCTGCGTCATTACGACGCTCATGATGAGGAACACCACCGTAATCAGCGTTACGAATTCGACTCCGATGATGTAGATCTCGTCCGGATTGTTCCGGAACAGGCGCTGAATCCAGCCGCCAACTGATGGGCGGTAATTCACCTGATGCAGCAGGTCTTCAGAGCCGACGTGATCAATGAGGTAGTAGCCCACATGCCGCAGGCGGTCCCGCACCGCGTCCGGTGCTTCGCGATCGACTGCGGCGTCCTCAGCGAGACGAACGGCAAGCCGCGCCACCTCCGCTTCGCTCACGTCGGAATGCGACGCGATGCTCGCCACTCGCCGCCGGTACTGCTCGCGGCTTTCGAAATCCATGCGGCCGTACACGCCCACCGGATCCAGGCAAAGCAGCCGATGGACAATGGAGAGCTGTTCGAGGGTCTCTTTCCAATCAATCTCGCCTATGAATCGTAGACTCCGGATAAGTCGACCCAAGCCGAATGAGGGTGCTTTCTCTCCTTCGGCCTTGAACGCTTCGAGCGCTTTCCAACCGCGATCCGAAATGAGCTCCAGCAGCGCCAGCTTCAGTGCCGGCAACATCGCCCCAAGTTCGGCAAGCCGCAATGGCTCGACCTCTTCCACGGCCTGAATGAAATAGAAGAAGGCGGGCTCAGTCAAACGGAAACCGGTGGCCTGAATCAACGCCCGGGCTAAGGCGACCGGCCTTGGAATGCACTCGTCCTGTTGTGTGCGAACCGCCGGAAGCCTCGCCAGAATCTTGGAGCCGCTCTCAAGGTCCTGCAAATCCGCCCGCACCAGCCGGAGATTGTCGTACATCCACTGCAGATCGTCGGTTGGCTCGCCTGATTTGAGCTCAAACAGCTTGCGTTCCAACTCTGCCAGCTTGCGTGCGCTCCGACGAAACAGGTCACGTGGTCGGCTCCCGCACTTGCTGCCAGTCCAGCCACACGCCTGAGCCGCGCGCTTAGCGGCTTCACGCAGCCCGGCCTGCTCTCCTTCGCCCAGTTTTAGGGTGGGAGCAGCCCAGGGCACCTCTATTCTCATTCGTGAGGATGGCTCAGGCATCTGTCACAACTTTTCTATCGGTAACTCGACGCTTGCAGTTCAAACATCTCAGCGTACCGCTGTCCCAAAGCCATGAGTTGCTCATGGTTGCCTTCTTCCGCTATGCACCCGTCTTCCAGAACCACAATACGCTCTGCCATGCGCACTGTCGAAAACCGGTGCGAGATAAACAAGGCCATCTTGCCAATCGTAAGCTCGTTGAATCGCTGAAAAACTTCGAATTCGGCCTTCGCATCAAGCGCTGCAGTGGGCTCGTCAAGGATGAGCACCTGTGCTTCTCTCAAATACGCGCGCGCCAACGCAATCTTCTGCCACTCGCCACCGGACAGATCGACTCCGCCCTCGAACCGCCGCCCCAGCATCTGGTCATAGCCACCGGCTAACTTCGCGACCACGCCATCCGCCAGGCTCTTCTCGGCCGCACTTTCAATCGCCGGTAAATCGTCGAAACTCTCGATCCGTCCAACGGCGATGTTCTCCCGGGCCGTCATTTCATAGCGCATGAAGTCCTGGAAGATCACGCCGATCTCGCTGCAGAGATCCTCGATGTCATACTCCCGGAGGTCAACCCCATCCAGCAGAATCTGTCCTTGCGTGGGGTCGTATAACCGGGTCATCAACTTGACGATTGTCGTTTTTCCCTGACCGTTTTGGCCGATAAGCGCGATTCGCTCACCTGGTTCCACTTTCAGATTCAGCTCGCGCAGAATCCATCGGTCGGTCTCCGGGTATCTAAACCAGACATTGCGAAACTCGAAACCTTTAATCACCGGCCGCGGCGCCGGAAGCGCATTCGGCTTCGACCTCACTTGTGGCTGCATGTCAAAAAATGCCAGGAGGTCCGTCAGGAACAGCGCCTGGTCCGCAATGCTCGAAACGGTCGAAAAGATCTGCGAGATGTTGTTGGACGCGTTCATGATCGCCGAAGTGAGAAACACAAGGTCGTTGATACGCAAGCCACCGCTGATCGTGTGTACGATCGCCCATACATACGCGCCGTAATATCCGCACTGACTCAGAATGGAGAGAAACGAGACCGCTAGTAATCGCTTTCTGGATAGCGCCAGGTTTTCATCCAGGATTGCGTTCGAGATGGCGGTGAACCGGTCCGTGAAAAACCGGCTCAGTCCGAAGAGCTTCAGCTCCTTTGCCGCCTCCTTGCTGCCTCCTACTTGCCGCAGGTAGTCGAGCTGCCGCTTCGCCGGCGTCTGCCGGAAGTTCTTGGCGTAGTTCAGGAATGCGAAATGGCTTTCGCCCAGGAATGCCGGAATGAGGCATCCGACCAGCAACAGCAACAACCAGGGTGAGAAAGCAAGGATGCTCGCCGACAGCCATAACGTCGTCAGTACCTGTTGAAACAAGCGCCCGATCGACTGAATCATGCCCAGCCGGTCCGTCGCCTGCACTCTCGCCCGCTCCAGCCGGTCATAGAAAACCGGGTTTTCGTAAGCCTGCAGATCCAGCTTCGAAGCGTGATCCATCACCTGGATGCTGACGTGCCGCGTATACCGGTCCGCCAGCACCGAGTCGTAATAATCGGTTACGCGTCCCAGGAGGTTGCCGCCGGCCGCAAGAGCGAATTCGATTCCGACCAGCCACCACAAATGCGAAGTCAGTGGCTCTTTCTTCATGATGATGCCTGTCACCTGCCCGATAACGGCGCCCGTCACCCAGGCAGCACTAACCGGAACCAATGACACCAGCAACCGAAGAACGAGCCCGGCCATGACCACGTACGGCCCGGAATCCCAGACAATCTTCAAGACAGGTGGAACATTCTTCAGAGCCTGAAGGCGCTCCTGCCACGCCGATAAAGATGTTTGCTTTGTTTCTGCCACGTTATTCAGATTCGATAAAGCTGGATGATGAAGCTGGATTACGCAACCCTGAATCGCTGCACGCACTACACAGCGACGCTGGAAGCAGCCCCGCTGCCTGCCGTCCTTACTAGATCCATTCTCTCCTTCATCCGTTTCGAGCTGCAAGGCGCGAGCCCGTCCTGTTGCAGGCCCTCAATTTGCGGTGTCTTTCGACGCTATAATGCAAGCTGGTCGGCCGTCGGAATTGCCCTCGAGTCTGT
>JAOAPP010000820.1 GCA_025462985.1 Bryobacterales bacterium
CCGACGTAGGACGCGATGTAGTCGTAATAGCCGGTCGAGTCCGCGTTGCGGGCCTGCTCGTAGCTCACCCGCCGCACGTCGGCGAGGTTGCCCGCGATGATCGCGTTGGCCCGGTCGGCGATCCAGGAGGTCGCGTCGGTGTCGGCGGGGCCACCGTTGGGCGGGTTGTACTTGAAGCCGCCGTCCCGCGGCGGGTTGTGTGACGGGGTGACGACGATGCCGTCGGCTTGCGGGCCGGTCGATTTCCGGTTGGCCTTCAGGATGGCGTGCGAGAGTGCGGGCGTCGGCACGTAGCCGTCGTTGACGTCGAGCAGCACTGTCACGTTGTTGGCCGCGAGCACCTCCAACGCGGACTGGGTCGCGGGCGCGCTCAGCGCGTGCGTGTCCGCGCCCAGGAAGAGCGGACCGGTGGTGCCCTGGTCGGCCCGGTATTCGCAGATCGCCTGGGTGATGGCCACGATGTGGTCCTGGTTGAATGCCGTGTCCAGCGATGAGCCGCGGTGCCCCGACGTCCCGAAGGCCACCTTCTGAACCGGGTTGGACACGTCCGGGTGCAGGTCGTAATACGCGCCGATGACGGCGTCGACGTCGATCAGATCGCTGGGATGCGGGAGTTGTCCGGCACGAGAAGTCATGCCTGGCATTCAACCCGAATCGGCCGTACTCGGCACGGTGGGGTCAGGCTCGGTCGGTCTCGATAAGGCCGGGGACCTGCAGAATCTCGGCCAGCTCGGCGGTCGCGGGCCCGATCGGGCGCGGTCGGCCGTCGACGGCGGTCACCGGGGCCAGCAACCGCACCCCCGACACCAGCCACAGCCCGTCGGCCGCGTCGAGGTCCGCGGGCGTCAGCGGCGCGGTTTCGGTCTCCCAACCGGCCGCGGCAGCCGCCCGGAAGAGTCGGCGGACGGTCACTCCGGCGAGGATGCCGTCGACCGGCGGGGTGATCAGCAGGCCGTCGCGGGCGACGACCACGGTGGCAGTCGGCCCCTCGAGAATCCGTCCGTCGCGGCCGACGAAGATGACGTCGTCGGCGCCGTGTTTCTCGGCATAGCGGCGGGCCGCCATGTTCATCGCGTACGACAGCGTCTTGGCGCCGGCCAGCAGCCAGGGCATGGCCGCGACCTCGTCACCGACGAAGCCGCGGTCCAGCAGCAGCACCGAGATCCCCGCCGACCGTTCGACGTGCAGCCTGGGCGACGGTGCGGCGGCCAGCACGAAACAGGTCGGGGCGTCGCCGCCCTCGCGGCCACGCGTCGCGACCAGTCGCAGCACCAGCTGGCCGGCCGCCGATTGAGCGAGCACGGCGTCGATCGCACGGTGCCAATGACTCAGCGCCGGCAGCACCAGATCGAGCATGGCCGCGGACACCTCCAGCCGAGCCAGATGTTCGGCCAGATCACGCGGCACGCCGTCGACCGCCAGCGTGGTTTCGAACACACCGTCACCCCGAAGGAGGCCGTAGTCATCCGCATGGATTAGTGGAGAATCCGCGTTGACGACGGTTCCATCGAGCAGTCCCACCACAGTGTTAGACAGTTTGGTCACGATCGTCATCCCTAATTGCGCAATTCGATCACTCAGGGCTACCGTCTCACTGCGGATTCGTTCGTGCCGTTCCCCGACCGGTAACGATTGTCGACGCAGCGAAGTCATCAACGAGAGGCCGTCATGACACTAGATTCCGCTCCGGAAGTGCGCCGGTCGAGGCGCCGTGTGAGCCGTGGATTTGCTGCGGCCGGCGCCGCCGCCATCGCCCTTGGCTCGATGCTCTTCGTCCAGCAGGCCTTCGGTGATTCGGCGACGGCCCTGGTAGTCGGGAACGCCCTGTCCAGCTGCGAACCGGATCCGGACAATCCGTACAGCTGCGCCAGTTCGACCTCGAGCACCAGCCCGTCGGACTCCGAATCCAGCACCCCGTCCAGCCCGTCCGACTCCGGGTCCAGCTCGAGTCCCTCGGACTCCGAATCCAGCACCAGCCCGTCGGACTCCGAGTCCTCAAGTACACCCTCGGACTCCGAGTCCTCCAGCACTCCCTCGAGCTCCAGCGAATCGTCGACCTCAAGCACTCCCACGACAACCAGCGCATCGTCGACCTCCAGCACCCCCACGACGACCAGCGAATCCTCGACCTCCAGCGAGTCGACGACGTCGAGCACCACATCCAGCACCACGTCGAACACCAGCGAATCCTCGACCTCTCGCACGAGCGACTCAACCACCTCCAGCACTACAGAGGTGTCCGGTTCGAGTTCGACGGTGAGCTCGTCGAGCACCAGCGGAAGCTCTACGAGCGTGACGGTTCAGGACACCAGCGGCACCTCGACCGCGGGAACCGGCAGCGGACTGGCCTTCACCGGCTTTCCGGCCGGTCTGGCGCTCGCCGCCGCGGGACTGTTGGTGGCGCTCGGTACGGTACTGCTGGTTGTCACCCGCCGCCGGTCGGTGAAACCCAGCCACCAGTAGCCAGCGAGCAGGGGTGTGGCGCGGGCCGCACCCCACCGGTACCGGTACCGGTCAGAGCTTGCGGAGCTGGATCTTCTTGACCGAATGGTCGGCGCCCTTGCGCAGCACCAGATTGGCCCGGCCCTTGGTCGGCTGGATGTTCAGCAGCAGGTTGGGCTCGTTGATCGACGCCCAGATCTCGGTGGCCAGAGCGATCGCCTGCTCATCCGACAGCCCGGCGAACCGGTGGAAGAACGCGCCCGGCTCGGCGAACGCCGATGCGCGCAGGTGCAGGAACCGTTCGACGTACCACTGCCGGATGTATGACGCCCGGGCGTCGACGTAGATCGAGAAGTCGAAG
>JAOAPP010000548.1 GCA_025462985.1 Bryobacterales bacterium
GCCGGGGTGATCCGGGTGGTCTCGATAAATTGACTCCAGGATGGCTCCGGCGCGCTTCTGGTTCGCGTGGGATCGGTCTTCGGGCGCGGCGGTCGCAATCAGGGAGAGGGCGTAAAAGACTTGTACCTCGGTGTCCTTCGGATTGCTGCGCGCTGCCGTGCTCATCGCTTTTTCATAGGCCCCGGCGCGGACCGGATGGAGCAAATGGTCGGAGTCGCGATAATACGCAGCGGCCGCTGCAATGAACTGGCGCTCTCGCTCCGATCGGACATCGAGCCCAATGGCCTGGCCGATTTCCGCCTGGCCCTTGGCTAGCTCTTCCGCGTTCGGTGGGCTCCACAGCTGGTGGAAATACGACATGGCGACACCCCAATGCGCCATGGCGCAGGACGGATCGGCTGCGGCGACTTCTCGAAAGGCCTTTTCCGCAGCGCTGTAAGCGAAGGAATGCAGCAGAGCGACTGCGCGCTCGAAATCATGCGTCACGCTTTGCGCGCACGAGGTCGCGAACATCACGGTACCGAGCTTTTCCGGAGGCGGGTGCGAATGCACCTCTTGGGCGAAAGTAGCCGGTGCACAAATGAGCGCACCGGCGAGCAACAGGGCAATCACTGGTTTCATCGTTAGATCCCCACCGAAGCAGGAATCACTCTATGCCAATGACCGCAGCGATCCAAGCAGCGCAGGCCGTCGGGCTATAAGACCCTCGGTCCCGGCGGCGATCAATTTGTCATGCAGGTGTAAGCGGCGCTGGCCGTGTTCGGGATCGTGAGGTTGAGGGCCGTATAGTCCGCAGTGCCGCGCATGGAACCGGTGGCCTCAACCCCATCGTCGTAGGCTAGATCGATTTGCTGCGCCGCCTTGTTGGGGAGCGCCGTCCAGCAAACGGCCGTCGGCCCCGTGAGGGTCGCGAGCAGACCACCGATGGCGGTGGGTGCAATCAATGTAACGCTCCCCCCGAACGGGTGAGGCGTGGCTACCGTGCCCGCACCGCTGAGAAAGCCTGATAGTCGTAAATGGTAGTTGGCCTGGCAGCCCTCAGACCCGGGACTGATTCCAACTCCCGGGGCTCCGCCCGCTGCGGCAGCACACGTAGAAGCGCCACCGACGCTGATAGTGCCGTTGCCGTTGCCGGCGACAATCGCCACACCGCCGACCGGAACGAAGCCACGGTTAAGAGCCTGGCCGTCATCGCCGGGTATCGCCCTGTAGCGATCCTGGTAGCCGTACATGGCTGCCGTGTACTGGCGGTAGCTATCGTAGGTGGACTTGACCTTTTGGTTATAGATCAATTCCTGTCCCTTCAGCACTCCGCCGAGAAGGAGCCCAATGATGACCAACACAATGGCGATTTCAATCAGGGTGAATCCCCGCTGTGATTTCTTGCTGTTCATCTTAGTGCTCCTCGAACGCGTCTACTTGATGTAAGGTGTTCACATATTGCGCGCTTGCTTCTGGGATCGGGGTGATCGATCGCTCACTCGCCACCCAGGAGCCTGCGACTGCGTCGCTTAATCTGGAGATGGATCAGGCAATAGCCGAGCTTCGAGGAACTTGAGCTCCGCGGGAGAGCGAATTTGACCTGCGGCAACCAGAGCGCCCAGTATGGCCCGCGCGTCCTCCGTTTCGCCAAGATCAGCGCGCAACAGCAGGTCCATTTGGCGCACCCACAGAGGCAATCTGGGATCGGTCACTCGGTTGCGCAGGGCGCTCGCGTAGAACTCAGCCAGTGCGTTGTCCTTCAGAACATGCCGAGCGACAAAAACGCCATGCACCAGCCATGGCCAACGCTGGTTAGGCCGCTCCTCGAAACGCTGATAGATCCAATCAAGCATGATGCGGCGCTGCGCGGGGGTACCGGTTTCAGCGTAGTGACGGGTCGCCAGTAGCAATGGATAGCCTGAGTTGGGATCGAGATCGGTCGTCAGATCGAACCAATGAATCAGCGCACTGCGGTCGATATCCGCCAGCGGCGTCGCACGTCCCGCTGGGACGTCGACGTTTTGCAGGAATAGCATGACAAGATAACTGGCGAAAATGTTCTCGCCCAAAGCCGCCATGCTAACGATCTTCGCCGGCGGCGGAGTGCCGAGTTCGACGACCTCGAGCCTCGCCGGGGGGTTTTGGCGCTGGAACAGGACGTTGGCATACAGACAGATGCACAGCAGCAGCCACGGGCGAATTCGGGCATCGGTGATGCGCATGCTCAAAACTGCTTACGCCGCAGTTCGATGTGGGCCACGGCGCCCAGCAGCGCGATATAAATCGCCGCTTGCACGAGATCCGGACCAAAATGGATGGCTGCGCCGGTCAGCCAGGATGTGTCTGCAAAACGGTCCAGGCGCGGCAGCAAATAACCCGCGAATTCAACGTAGCGCGCGTCGAAGCGGTCCAGCAATGAACCGTGATTCGCGCCGGTGTTGAAACTGAGCAGTACCAACATTGAACTCACTCTGGCAAACAGATATAGGCAGAAAAAAGCGAACACCGCCGTAATGATTCGTCCAAGCGTGAGCGCCAAGATCAGTGCCAGGCTCGCGACCACCACCGCCTCCGCTGCAAAGCTCAAAGTCCACTGCAGTCGACCCGGCGTATTTGAGAAACCCACCAGCGGCAGTCCCGCCGTCACGGCACAGACGATCCCTACCAGGGTCCAGCCCAGCCACTTGCCGAGCGCGTACTGCATGCGCGTCAAAGGGAGCGCGAGAAAATTATCGATGATGCGTTCATTCAGATCGCGAACCGTGTTGGCGATGATGGCTTGACCGAGAATCAGCACGATGGCGAGGCGCACGATAACGGCGTACGTGACGACGGTTGCGCGTTCTTGATCCGTGAGCACGACTCGGTCGACAAATAGCGCAAGCGATACCGCGATGCCGACCGCGGCAAGCGCTGCCTTGCCGACCGCCGTGCGTCTGGCCTCGAGCAACGTCAGGCGCGCCAGGCCCAGCACGGCACGCGCGGCCGGCAGCATCACGGTACCTGCCAAGCGACCATGAGTTTATCGGCCACCGCTCCCCACGAGACCCAGGATACGACGTCGTCGAAACGGCCTGCTGCCGCAGCGCTCCCTGTGGGATCGCGCATCACGAACGCGCGCGCGATGCCCACACCGGTAAGCTCGCCGGCGTTTTGGTTCTCATCGAGCGAGTTACCGAGCGTGTCGTTGCCTGTAGGACCTTGCGACCAAATTACCGCGACCACATTCAGTGCGAGGGAATTTGCGGGGGTGCCACAGCGATTGAGTCCAGCGCCCATGCCGCCCCTGGAGCGGCAGACAAATA
>JAOAPP010000587.1 GCA_025462985.1 Bryobacterales bacterium
GCGCTCCGGTTCACCAGGTACGGCCGCAGCCGATTCCACCGGCGCGGTTGGCGGCGGAGCGGCCGGTGCTGTGGGTGCGGGCCGAAGAGGCACGCCAAGCTGCACGGAGCCTCTCGCCTGCGGCGCGGCCGGGGAAACGGAAGGTGTCGCTGAAGGCGCGGCGATAGGCGCTGGTTGAGCAGCCGCAGAAGTCGGCTGGGGCGCTACTGGAATCGGAATGGCCTGCGGAGGCGCGGAAAGCGGTGCGCTTTCTGGCCGGGAACTCACATTGGCGTCACGAACAGGAGGACGCAGCGAAGGCTGCATCGGAGGGCGAATGGGTGGCGCGGACTGGGTCCCCCGGGGACCCGGAGCTTCGCCTTTTTCGGGAAACTCCGCCGTAGCTGTGCGCTCGGGATTTTCCTCTTCGTGGCGATCATCGTAGCCCTCGTGATCTGTGCGAGCCGACCCATTATGCAGCTCTCCCGAGGCTATCAGGCGATCGCGCAGTGCGAGCGCCACCTCTTCATCGATAGAACTGGAGTGCGTCTTCTTTTCCTGCACGCCCAAGTCGGGCAGCAGATCGAGAATGACGCCCGGTTTCACTTCTAATTCTCGCGCCAGCTCATTGATTCTGATTTTTTTCATAGAAGAGACTGCTAGATAACTCCTTACAACAACACGGTTTTGGCTGGCGATAAAACAGTTTCAATGGTACCAGATTTGCCGCTTTTAGCCATTTTCCTCTGATCCCACGATGTCATGGAGCGCCGAAGGCGCTCCAGACAGCCCTTCCACGCGACCGAGGTCCAATACTTCCCCTTCGTCGGTCTCCTCAAGCGGAGCCGATTCATGGGTGGCGAGATCATGTTCCAGTATCCCGGTTTGGATGTTCTCGAAGGCAGGAATCGATTCACCTTCTCCCGCATCCGCGGTAGCCGGACCGCTCTGGTCGATTGCGAACTCGACCGTCTGCGCGTCGGCCGGAACTTCTTCGGCTTCCGCCTGGTCGTACTGACCGTAGAACGATACCACAGCCGTTTGAATCTGGCTCACAATCTCTTCAGTGATATCGGGTATGGCTTCCAGCTCTTCCGGAGTCATGGACCCGAGCTTTTCCACCGTGCCGATATCCGCGCCCACCAGGATCTCCACGATGTTCTCTTCCAGACCGTGGTCGATCAGGACCGAAACAGGCGCTCCAGAGATGACCATATCGGCCATCCTGACTTCCATCTCACGGCGCTTCTCTTCTTCGCTCTTTATATCAATTTTCCAGCCGATCAGTTTCGCCGCCAGCCGAACGTTCTGCCCTCGTTTGCCGATGGCCAGGGAAAGCTGCAGGTCGTCGACCACCACTTCCATGTGCTTATCGCCCGATTCGACGATCGTCACTCGGGAGATTTTCGCCGGGCTCAAAGCCTTCGTGACATACTGCACCGGATCGTCCGAATACTCGATGATGTCTATCTTTTCGCCGCGCAGTTCGCGAATGATCGACTGTACGCGCATGCCTTTCATGCCCACGCAGGCGCCCACGCTATCGACATCCCGGTCGCGGCTGAACACAGCGATTTTGGTCCGTTCGCCCGCCTCGCGAGCACAGGCCTTTATGGCCACCGTGTTGTCATAGATCTCAGGAACTTCCTGCTCAAAGAGGCGCATCACCAGTTCAGGCGCGGCGCGCGAAACCAGTACGCCGGAGAATTTGCCACCCCGCTCCACACCTTTGATTACGCAGCGAACGCGGTCGCCGATGCTGAAGCTTTCGATCCGGGATTGTTCCTTTTTCGGGAGCCGGGCTTCCGTTTTCCCCATATCAACGATATAATCCGGGCCCTCAACGCGCTTAATGACGCAGTTGACCAGTTCGCCCTGCCGCCCCTGGAACTCGGCGAATACGCTGTCGCGCTCCGCCTCGCGCACTTTTTGCAGGATGACCTGCTTGGCCGTCTGGGCAGAGATCCGGCCAAGCGCCTCGGTCGGCTTGGCCTCGCGTATCTCGCTCCCGATCTCAGCGTTCGGATCCAGTTTTCGGGCGGCCGAAAGGCTCACCTCTTTTGTCGGATCCTCCACTGCTTCGACCACGCGCCTGACGGTATAAATGAAGATATTTCCGCTCTTCTCGTCCAGGTCGGCAACTAGATCCTCCTGAGACTTAAAGTGTTTGCGCGCAGCGGCGAGCATAGCGTCCTTGACCGCATCCAGAACAATCTGCGGATCAATACCCTTCTCTTTGCTCAATATTTCGATGGATTGATAAATCGACGCCAAACAGATACCTCAACCAAGTTTCAATGTGTTGTGAGTATGCGGGTCCGCTAAGACTTCCACTCAAACTTCAGATTCGCTTTTTGAACCTTTGCAAGTGGAATCCGGACCATTTGCCCCGGAAGACTCTCGATCTCCAGGGTGTCGCCGGCGACGCCCGAGAGCTTGCCTTCGTAACTCTTCGCCCCGTCAACCGATTCTCGAAGCGTGAGGCGGACTTTTTGGCCCAAAACACGCTCGAAATCGCGAACAGTGGACAGTTTCCGTTCCGCGCCAGGCGAGCTCACCTCTAAGGTGTAGCTATCGTCCGGTAGTACGTCCTCCTCGTCCAGCAATGTTCCGAACTTTACGGAGATCAGCTCACAATCGCCGTGCGTCACGCCGCCGGTCTTATCTATATAGACGCGCAGCAGCCGCGCTTTACCGGCCCCGCGGAGCTGGACTTCCAGAACTTCGATGCCCGTACCCGACGACGCCCGTTCACAGAGCTCCGTGAGTCGGTTGAGTACCTCGCTATCTTGTGCTGCCGGCATCTTAGATCCTTCGGATCGCAAAAAAAAGTGGGCTATGCGCCCACTCTTGATACGACACTACTATTCCATTAAACCACTTTTATCGACCCACTGCAAACGAGGGCGGCCCAAGCCTGCGCGCTGCGCCGGAGCGGGTCCTTAGCGTGGCATGAGCAATTTTTCCGTCAGGAGTCGGTGGCGCTCTTAAATGCCTGCCCAACGTGCAGCACGGCTGACACCGCTCGATTGTAGTTCATCCGCATGGGGCCAAGAACCGCCACCTGAGCCTCGCTTCCGTTCGGGAGGCTGATTCGAACTCCGATCAGCGACAGTTCGGTCATGCTCGGATGAACATCGGAAAGCCCTACCTGGATCGCCAGCGCTCCATCCCGCTGTTCCAGGAAACGCTCAAGCAGCTGCAGGATGCGTTTCTTCTCTTCCAGGGTTCGAAACAGCTCCCGCATGCGCTCACGTGTGAGATGAAGATCGAGCCCAATCAGGTTGCCGACCCCTTCGAAGTGAATCTCGGGCATCAGACCCAGATCCAGCAAACCCTTGCCATACAGGAAACTCACACGCTTCAATATGGCATCGTAGGTTGCGCTTTCGAGATCCATGCGGCGCTTCAGTTCCCTGTGGATGCTGGGAAGCGGCCATCCACCGAAATTATAGTTCAGGTAGTTGCGAATCGAAGTCAGCTCATCTTGCGCAATGTGATCGTCAATCGCGATCACCTTGTTCCGCACCATCCGGTCTCGCGTGGCAACCACCATGAGGATCCGGCGGTCCGGCAAGCCGATGAGCTCTAGCTGGTCGAGAATCTGGTTCTCATTCGGAACAGCGGCCGCTATTCCGAAGTTCCTGGTGATCTCGGTCAGCAGCTGCGAAGATCGCTCCAGACGGCCTTCCACCGTGCCGGCCTTGCGAATTTCGCTATGCAGCCGGTCCAGCTCACCCTGGATGACACGACTTCCGAGCAGGGTATTCGCGTAGCTCTGGTAGCCCTTGTCGGTCGGAACCCGACCGGCGGAGGTGTGCGGCTGAGTCAGATACCCACCGTCCAGCAGGTCCGCCATCATATTGCGAATCGAGGCCGCACTCATTGGATACTTACGGGCGATAGTGCGCGACGCGACCGGCTCCCCGGTATCGATGTAGTTCTGAACGATCGCATGGAGTACGTCGTAGTGACGGGATGTGAGCGTTCCGAGATAAGCCATAGGATTTCGACCCTTAGCCGACCCAGCTGGATGTAATCGGGCCAGCTACTACTAACCTTGATTATAGAGAGTGTGTGACAGACAGATTTCGTGTCTGTCTCTTTGCGGTTCTAGGACCCGAATTGAGATAGGTCTGTCAGCTTTGCGTGACGCCAGAGGCGCTCAAGGTTATAGTACGACCGGGTAGCCTCGGCGAAGATGTGCACGATGAAGTCTCCGTAGTCCAGCAAGATCCACTCAGCGGGATCGTAGCCCTCGACACTCACCGGCAGTTCGCCCATATCTTTCAGCTGCTTCCCGATCTCATCGGCAATGGCCTGGCCTTGCCTGGGATTAGTAACAGAGCACAGAATAAAGTAGTCCGTGAAGGAGGTCACTTCGCGAAGGTCGAGCACCTGCAGGTCGATGGCCTTCTTCGACTCCGCGGCTCGGGCGGCGACCAGCCAGTTGGGCGCATCTTCCACGGTCTTGGCGACGACGTGGGGGCTTGTTGATCGACTTGTCAGATTATCTAAATCGTCTCCCTGCGCTTAGAGTACTACAGGAGAATGGCGTGGCAGACTAGGATTTCAGAAATGTCCCAAGCCTCAGCCGAACGTGTCCTGATCTCAGCCGACCAGATCCGAAAACGCATTGACGAGATGGCGGCGTCGATCGTCGCGGATTACCCGGAGGGTCCGCTGTATCTGGTCTCCGTGCTGAAGGGAGCTTTCATCTTCGTAGCGGACCTAGCCAGGGCGCTGAAGCGATCCGGTGTCCGCATCGAATTCATGGGAATCTCAAGCTACGGCAAGGCGAAAACGAGCTCTGGCCAGGTAAAGGTGACTCGCGATCTCGATGTGAACATCGAGGGCCAGAATGTACTTATCGTGGAAGACATCGTAGACAGCGGCATCACGTTGAGCTATCTCACCCGGCTGCTGCAACAGCGGCATCCCAAAACGCTCGAGATTGCAACGCTGCTCGACAAACCGGAGCGCAGAATCAAACCCGTGAAGATAAAGTACGCCGGTTTTCAGATCCCGGACGAGTTCGTGGTGGGCTATGGCTTGGATTATGCCGAGGACTACCGCAATTTGAGCGATATCCGCGTCCTCACGGGCGCGGACTAAACAGCTGGAGTGAGTTTCGGCTTGGGCGGTGGAAGGTCGCGGGCCTTACATTGCGAGTTGAACCCACTCCTCCCGTGCGTGCCATCGCAAAACGGCTTGTTCTCAGCGAGCCCGCAGCGGCAGAGGGAAATCGTGCTGCGACCGCCTAAGCCGAAGGAGTTTCCTTCCGAGTCCTGAATTGTAAATTCGCCTTCGATGCGAATGGGACCGTTATTGACGACTGTTACTTTCGCGGCCATGAACCCCGATGGTAGCAGAGGGGGTTAACAATCCAACGCTCCTATAATTGTCGAGACGGGAATAATCAGTGATTCAATTCGTCCACGACTCAGACCGCGACCTCTTTGAGAACGCCATTCAGTTTGCGCAGAAGCAAGTTCGCGGAGTAATCGACAAATATCCGGACTTCTACCCGATGTACACCGAGGGCGGGAAATGGCAGCACGAGGGCGCCGCCTGGACCCATTGGTGCGACGGCTTCTTCCCGGGAATGATGTGGCTCTTCTACAAACACCTTGGGCCGGAAAAACCAGAGTCGCGTTTCTGGTTCGAGCAGGCCATTAGGTACAGCAAACCCCTGGAGCCGCGCAAGATGGACGGCGAGGTCCACGATCTCGGGTTCATTTTCATGTCCACGTACTACCGCTGGTACCAATTCACGCGCGACCAGGCCATCAAAGAGGTCGTTCTGCAGGCCGGCAAAACCATGGCGCAGCGATTCAACGAGGATGGCCAGTACCTGCGGTCTTTCGTCGCTGAAGATTCGTTGTTTATCGACATTATGATGAACATCGGAATCGTGTTTTATGCCGCGCGCGAATGCAACGACAGGCGGCTGCGGGACATTGCCGTAAGACACTGCAACACCACGCGGCGCTTTCTGGTTCGGGGTGACGGCTCCACTGCGCACGAAGGCATCTTCGACCTGCAGACGGGCGAATTCCTGAGGCAATCGACGCAGCAGGGGTTCCGAGGCGATTCCTGCTGGTCGCGCGGTCTCGGCTGGTCTCTCTATGGTTTCTCGACGGCATACGAATACAGCCGCGATCCGCGATTCCTCAAAACCGCCGAGGATGCTGCTGACTACTACATCACCTATACGCCGGCAAACGGCATTCCGCCATGGGACTACAACGCTCCGCTCGAAAGCCGGGCGCTGGTGGATACGTCGGCCGCGGCAATTGCGGCCTCCGGGCTGCTTCGTTTGTGCCGGCTGATTCCCGATCCCATGAAGGGGCACTTCTACTGGTCAACCGCGGTCGATATACTCCGGACGCTCTGCAACAAGTACCTCGCCGAATCCGATCCGGGCAGGGAGGGCGTGCTCAAAAGCGGCGTGTATCACATCCACAAGGGTCTGGGCGTGGATGAGTCCGTAATGTGGGGCGAGTATTTTTTTGTGGAGGCTCTCGAGGAGGCCGTGCGGGTTATGGGAAGCTAGCGCCGCGTGCTCCCGCCGCCGAACAGCGAGCCAAGCACACCGCGAACGATCTGCTGCCCTAGCTGAGTACCCATGGATCGCGCACCGCTCTTCACCATCGCTTCGAGTACGGAGTCGGATCGACGCCCGCCGCGCGGTCCAGTTGTGCCGCCGAGAAGGTTGCCCAACTCGTCCAGTACGCTGGACGGTTTCGATTCCGACGCCGCGCTTTGCGACCGGGCCGGCTGCGCAGGCTGATTCGCGCGGCTTTTCAAACGCTCGTATGCAGACTCGCGATCAACTGCCTGTTCATAAACTCCCGCAACAAGCGATCCCTTCATCAGCTCCCGCCGCTCGTCCGGAGCGATTGGCCCGATCTGCCCACGCGGCGAACACACCAGCGCCTGTTCCACAACTCCCGGCGTTCCTTTGCTGTCCAGGAACGAGACGAGAGCTTCGCCGACCGCCAGTTGCGTGATGGCTGTCGGAACGTCAATTCTCGGATTGGCGCGGAACGTCTCAGCGGCAGCCCTCACCGCCTTCTGATCCCGGGGCGTGAAGGCCCGCAGCGCGTGCTGCACGCGATTTCCTAATTGCCCGAGGACGGCGTCCGGAACGTCCAGAGGATTCTGCGTGACAAAGTACACACCGACTCCTTTGGATCGGATCAGCCGGACGACCTGCTCGATCTTGCTCTGTAGAACGGCAGGCTGATCTTTGAATAGCAGATGTGCTTCATCAAAGAAAAACACCAGCCTGGGTTTCTCCGGATCTCCGATTTCAGGCAGCTTCTCAAACAGCTCAGAGAGCAGCCAGAGCAGGAAGGTGGCGTAAAGCTGAGGCGACTGCAACAGTTTGTCCGCTGCAAGCAGGTTGATCACACCGCGGCCGGTGCCGTCCGTCTGCATCAGATCGTCGATGTTCAACGCCGGCTCCCCCAGAAAAAGCTCGCCGCCCTGTGTCGACAGATTGAGGAGCCCGCGCTGAATAGCTCCGACGCTGGCCCCCGAGATATTGCCGTATTGCGTTTGGAACTGCTTCGCCTGTGCCGCAACGAATTGCAGCATGGCCTGCAGATCCTTCAAATCCAGCAGCAGCAGGCCATTGTCGTCAGCAATCTTGAACGCCAGCGAGAGCACGCCCGACTGAGTATCGTTCAGATTGAGAATACGGCTGAGCAAGAGCGGTCCCATCTCCGAGACCGTTGCGCGAACCGGATGACCGTTCTCGCCGAAGACGTCCCAGAACGTAACGGGACAACCTTCGAACCGGAAATCCTGGAGTCCGATCTGTTCGATGCGCGCACGCAGCTTCGGACTGTCTTTGCCCGGCTTGCTGATCCCCGAAAGATCTCCTTTGACGTCCGCCGCGAATACCGGGACGCCGATGCGGCTGAAGCTCTCGGCCATCACCTGAAGGGTGACCGTTTTTCCCGTCCCAGTAGCGCCCGCAACCAGCCCGTGCCGGTTTCCCATCGCCGGCAGCAGATACAGTTTTTCTGTCCCTTTCGCAATCAGCAGCGGCTCACTCACCGAAGGTCTCCTTCATTCGAATTGGCAGGGCTGACTCTCACCGGGAGTCCATTGCCCAGATGCTGATGGATGTCGTCGATCTTATCTTCAAGCTGATTCAGCTTGCGCGCGAGTCCCTGAATCTCCGTTTCCGAACGCCGGTTGACGTCGAAGTCCAACTCACCGCGCACGCGATCCTTTGCGTCCTGGCGGTTCTGGCTCATCATGATCACTGGGGCCTGCATGGCGGCGAGCATCGAAAGAAACAGGTTTAGCAGGATGAATGGATAGGGATCCCAGGCTTTCCTGCCAAGAAAGATATTGAACGCTGTATAAACGATCAGGACGGCAAGAAAAGAGAGAATGAAGTGCCAGGAGCCGCCGAAACGAGCGACAGAATCGGCAAGGCGATCGCCAAAGGTCGCTTTTTCCTCGATCACTTCGTTCGGATTGCGATTGGATCGAACCCGCACCAACTTCTGCGCCGCGTGAAACTGGCGTCCGAGCACTGTAAGCAAATCCATGCCCGCCAGCGGCTTTCTTTGCAGCAGGATCGCGATATCGCTCCGGTCGACCTCGACGCACTCGGTATCCTCGATCGCGACGGCCGTGGTCTGATGCGGAGTCTGGTCAATCATGGAAGCGAACCCGAAGAATTCGCCGCTCCCCGGTTCATCCACCAGCACTTCCTGCTGGTCGTCGTCTATAGTGGTTACGCGAACTGAGCCCGACAGCAGAACATAGGCCCGATTTCCGTCCTCGCCCATCTTGTATATGCGCTGCCGGGCAGCGAATCTCTTCAGTTCAACCTGGCTGGCCAGAACGGCAAGCTCCTCGTCGTCCAGCAGAGCAAACAGCGGCACCGCCTTCAGAATCTGCGGACTGCAAGACATCGATCACCTCACCGTGGAAGAAATGAGGGGCAGGGAGCCCGCCCCGCACTCGTTAGAGCCCCTTCTTGCCCAAAAAGGCGATCAGATCAACTACGCGGTTCGAGTAGCCCCACTCATTGTCGTACCAGGAAACGACCTTCACCAGATTGCCGCCCAGGACTTTCGTCAGATCCGCATCCACGATCGAGCTGTTAGGATTATGGAGCATGTCTGTGGAAACCACCGGATCTTCGGTGTAGGCCAGGATGCCTTTCAGCGGCCCTTCAGCGGCTTCTTTCAAGGCGCCGTTCACTTCTTGCGTAGTCGTGTCCTTTTTCAACACTGCCACGAGATCCACGACGGAAACGTCCGGTGTCGGCACACGCATGGCATAGCCATCGAGCTTACCGTTCAGCTCCGGCAGCACAAGACCAATGGCCTTTGCCGCACCAGTGGAGGTCGGGATCATGTTCAATGCAGCAGCACGAGCACGACGAAGATCTTTATGGGGGAAATCGAGCACATTCTGGTCGTTCGTGTAGCTGTGAATGGTCGTCATGGAGCCCTTCTCGATCCCGAATTTGTCGTTCAGAACCTTCGCGAGAGGAGCAAGACAGTTCGTGGTGCACGAGGCATTCGAAATGACATTGTGCTTCGAAGCATCATAGGCCTGATCGTTCACGCCCAACACAATCGTGATGTCCTCGCCTTTGGCGGGAGCGGAAATGATGACCTTTTTTACCGAGCCGCGCAGGTGCTTGGCGGCATCCGGGCCATCGGTGAAGCGGCCGGTCGACTCCACTACAACGTCCACACCGAGGGACGGCCAATCGATTGCAGCAGGGTCCTTGATCGCGAAAATTTTGATCTTCTTATCGCCGATATGGATGTATTCGCTATCCGCCTTGATGTCGGCCTTCAGAGGCCCGAGAATCGAGTCGTACTTCAGCAAATGCGCGAGCGTCTTGGTGTCCGTCAGGTCGTTGGCGGCCACAAACTCCACTTCGGGATTATTTAACCCAGCTCGGACGACATTCCGCCCGATACGGCCAAAGCCGTTGATACCTACCTTGATTGGCATACCGCTATTGTACTGGCAAGGCCCTTTGAATCAGCACCTTCCGACTCAATGGGAGGTCGGCAGCGGAGGCGCGGTAGTGCCTCCAACATTTGCGTAAGACTCTTGCACGCGCACTACTTTGCCTTCGGTGAAGCGTACAAAAGTCACCTTGCCGGGAGGCTCGCCGTAAATCCAATCCTCGACCTCGTCTCCGGCCCGGCTGGTCTCGCGGCTCTTGTTGTGCGGCTTGCCGAGTGCGAGCAGTACCTGGTCATGATCCATGCCTTCAATGACATGCTGTTCCTTGATGGCCTTCTTGATGGGCTCCGGAAGACGATCAACGTACTGCTCTGTTGCGGAATGCTTCTCGAAATCAAATACGTTCCCCAGCATCTGGCGAAGTTCCGCGCTCTTGATGGAGGGAACGCCACCGGGAAACAGCAGCGCGACGTGGGATCCATTGACGGGCTGTCCGTTCTGGTTGGTGCTGACGGGATTCGTCGTGCCTCCCACGCCAACCTGCAGGTGGTCGTACCAGTGCCCGGATTTGGTGCCACCGTTTATCTCGAGAACGATCTTGTTCGACTGGATCTCCACACGGGTAATCTGCAGTTCATCTCCGACGCGGGCGGCCGGGCCGTTCTCGCGGAGCGCATCGTCCCACGCGGACTTGTCATAGGTTCCATCGGTATGGATCGCCAAAGCCTTCTTTGAGTGGGGCACGGGCACTTTTGCGGTGGCGAACTCGGCCGTGAGACCGCGCTCGATCTCCATCCGTTCGTCGAAGCTGAGCTTGTCGGCGCGGAGAGAACCGGAGAAGGCGAGTGCGGCGGCCAGCAGCGTCAGGCAGGCTCGTTGAGCACCGTGGCGATGGCCGCGGTTTGTGGAACTATCGGGGCACGGGCAATGGCGAAGAACAGCACAATCACGAAGACGCTCGTGAGAAGACCGCCTTCCGGGCCATAGGCCCCACCGCTCCAGAGGGGCGACAGATCCCATCGATAGAAATACCTCGTGACTTCGATTGTAAGCCCGCTGAGGTTCACTCCGAACAGCGGCAGCACCGCATTCCAGCCATAGTGCAGGCCGATAGGCAGCCAGAGGTCGTGGCTCCGCAGAAAGGCATACCCGAACAGAATGCCCCACAGAATGGTGTTGACAATTCCTAGCTGGGTGGCGTTAGGATTCCAGCCATGGGCCAGCCCGAACAGCACACCCACCGGCAGGACGGTTGCAAAAGCCCCGATCCGTTCCACCAGAAGCTGAAAGGCATAACCACGAAAGATCAGTTCCTCCCCGGCAGCGCCAAAAACCAGGATCGCAAGATAGAAGACCAGGCTGCCCCAGGAGAACTCACTTGGAGACCTGGCGACCAGATGCCCGGTTCGCGCCAGGAGCGGAGCCAATAGCATCAGCGCCGCGGAACCGGCTCCGAACAGCAATCCGATCGAGAAGTTGCGCCCGGCGCCCGAACCCGTGCCCAAGCCGATGTCGGTGATTGGCCGGCGATCGAAGATTCTCATGGTGACTAGATTGGCCGCAAGTCCCGTCAGGAAGAGCCCGATGGTTGAGGCGACCAGTAAACCAAGATTGAGCCAGAGCAGAATCACGGGGATAACTTGCTGACAAAACAGAACAGTGACGATAAACAAAGCTACCCGCAGCACGAGGCCCAAGTGCCTGAATGATGGTTTGGAGGAGTCGGCTGGTGATTGAAGATCCATTTGGGAGGCCGGCGGTACGCTTAGAACTACCTCAATCCTAGCCGGGCCACGTAAAGCGATAACTTAGTTAAAACAATTGGGCCGCGTACCGATGAGCCTTCCATGAAAGAAAAACGAATTGAGCAACGTTTGCTGTGCGCCGAGCTGGTGCAGGTCACCTACTTCGAAGAGTCAGGCCGTCAATGCCGGCGCATCGCGAACCTGGAGGATATCTGCGCCTCCGGGCTCTGTTTGCAGTCCGAAATGCGGATTCCGGACGGAACCAGAGTGATCGTCAATTATGGAGGCGGCGAACTGGTGGGAACGGTCCGGTATTGTATCTTCCGCGAAATCGGATTCTTTCTCGGGATTCAGTTTGAAGCAGGCTGCAAGTGGTCCACACAGAACTTCCGGCCGGAACATCTTCTTGACCCTCGACAGCTAGTCGATAATGCCCTGATGAACCGGTACGGAAAAGCCGAGGGCAAGGTAATGTAGGAGGACGATGGCCGACGGTGTGGGTTCCAGCTTGGGTTCAGGCGTTTTCGCAGCCCTGCTGACTCCCCGTAAGCCGGAGTCGACTGAGGCGGATGCGGGACGACTTCTGGAGTATCTGGACAGGGTTTCACAAGCGGGTGTCAATGGCCTGGTTTTCTTCGGTGCAACGGGTGAGTTCGTTCACTTCGATCTGGAGGAGCGGATCCGGGTAGTATCGTTAGCGACCAAGAGAAGCCGGCTTCCTGTGCTGGTGAATGTCTCGCACTCCACGCTGGCGGGCAGCGTTTATTTGGCGGAGCAGGCCGCTGCCGCGGGAGCAGCCGGTCTGCTTCTGATGCCGCCCTACTTCTATCGATTCGAAGACGACATGGTTGCCGAATTCTACAGCCAGTTTGTAAAGGCTGTAGGAAAGGCGGTTCCGATTTATCTATACAACCTGCCTCAATCAACTGTTCCAATCTCCCCGGATCTCGCGCTTCACCTCCTCTCCTCCGGTTCATTCGCCGGTATCAAGAATTCGGGTGCGGACTGGCCGTTCTTCGAGTTGTTGTTCAGGCTTCGTGAACAGTACTCC
>JAOAPP010000623.1 GCA_025462985.1 Bryobacterales bacterium
AGAGTGAAGCCGGTCAAGTCTGCCCGAAGATCCGTGAGAGGCAAAACTGTACCCGCAGATCCAGTGGATTTGAACGGCGCCTCCGAATCGGAACTACGGTCCGTGCCGGGCATCGGCGCGCTCACCGCGAGGAAGATCATGGACGGACGCCCCTACTCCTCCGTTTCTGATCTCTCCAAGGCAGGAATCTCAGCAGCGGTCATCAGGAAGATTGCTCCGAATGTGACGGCAGGAGGCAAACCGCTTGTGCTGCGCCGCCCGGAAGCAACAACCGCGGCCCCCGGCGGCGGTCCTGGGATGGTTTGGGTCAACAGGGGAACCAAGGTCTATCACCAGCCTGGCGACAAATGGTACGGCAGAACAAAGAATGGCAGATACATCAAAGAGAGGGACGCCATTGCAGCCGGTTATCACGCCAGCAAGGAAAGTGAATCGTCGCAATAGTTCCCTCTGCCGCCCCTATTCTCAATGAAGGGGCTGAGCCAGTCCGCGTTCCTGAGCTCGCCGTATGAGTTCTTCGAGTTGCTGTTGTACCCGCTTCGCTTCCCGCGCCTGCTGTGCTCCCAGCTCACCTTGCATCCGACCCAGACGCCCTTGCTGCTGGCCCAGCTTGCCCTGCTCCTCACCCAGAAGTCCTTGCTTTTCCCCCATCAGACCTTGCGCGGCAGCCATGCGAGACTGCATCTCTCCGAGCTTTGACTGCAAACTGCCGAGCTGCCGCATAGCGTCTTCGGCCGTTTTCAACTCCTTTTCCATGTCGATCTGATGCAATTTCGTTTCGAGGTCGCGAAGCTGCTCTTGCAGGTGCTTCATTGTCGCGGCGTCCAGCGGGGCTTCTACCAGCGCGGACTGCCTCTCTCCGAGTTGGCTTTGTTTCTCGCCCAGGATGGACTGCTGCCTGCCTAGCTCACTTTGTTTTCGGCCTAACTCTTCCATCGGACGCAAGAGCTTTCTGGCCTCCTCCACCGTCGAGCTGTCACGAATCACGTAGCGCTTTCCTCCGCTGTTGAAGGTGATTGTGCCCGGCTCGCCTTTGTCTTCTCCAGACCATGATCCGAAGTTGGAGGAGGAGCCATCCTTTCCGGTGATTGTCACCGAAGAGATGCCATGGCGAAATCTTGCGGGCGCAACATTTTCCTGAGGCGGCGGGGCGGGGGTGGGAGGCTCCGGCGGATCAAAAACGATCACATGTACGGGAGCCACCGGCGCTGCCGGAACCTCGATGACGGCTTCAGGCACAGCGGGCGGCGTGAGAAATCGTGGCGTAAAGGCGCCGGCAACTCCCACCGACCCGGCACACGTGAAGATGAGCAATACGCGGGCTATCGAAACGCCCGGCCTGTGCGCACGGCTCCCGTCCAGCAGGCTTTCGACGCGCGTTAGCAATTCCGACTTGCTCTCGAGAAGCAGTGGAACAGTGGCGGGAGCTACGGAGCCGAACTGCCGAATTCCTGCGATTCGCGTCAGGCAAGACGCATAATCGTGGGGTTCGCACAGGGAGGTCACACGGTCGTCGCATGCCATCTCCCGGTCCAGGTCCATGCGATGCGCCAAGTAGGCGACGAGCGGATGAAAGATAGCGACAGCTTCGATTGTTCGCTGTAGCACGATGCTCCAGTCGTCCAAGCGCGCCACGTGGGCCAGCTCGTGTAGCAGAACCTGTTCCAGCTCAGATCGGTCGAGATGATCGGCCAGCGATGCCGGAAGCAGCACCTGCGGCCGCGAGTAACCAAGGAGCGCCGGAGTGGCAACATCATGCGATAAACCAAGCGACACTGGCCTGCGTGTGCCAGTGCGCGCAACCAGACCATCGAACAGAGCTTGGATGTCTTCGGTCGCATTGATGGCGCTGCGTTTTATCCGGAGCCCATACGCGAAGCCGCGCAGCAATCGAACCAGTTGCAAACAGGCGGCTGCGGCCCAGCAAAACAGGAATACGGCGACGGGCGACGGCAAGAAGCGTTTCTGCGCCCGTTGCGCCGGTACAGTCTCCGGACTGGAGGGCACGGACGCAGGGGCCGGTTGCAGCAGCGACACGGTTGTGATTGTGTTTGTCTGCTCGGCCACAGGAACGGAGTGGAGTTGGATCTTTGGAACAAACGGGAGCGCAATGAGCAAGCCGAGCATCAGCCACCATGCACAATAACGGCTGGCCGCATTCCATCCCTTGTGCCAAGCCAGCAGGCTCGTCAGCGCGATCGCAACAGCGCCCGGCACTGCTGCATTGACCAGGCTCGTGAAGATCGCAGCAGTGAAATAGTTCACGTTTTCAATTCCTGTTTCGAGCATTGTGTTCCCTCCTTATCTGTGCTCTGGCTTGTGCTCAGCGAGAAGCTTTCGCAGCTTCTCGAAATCGCGATGCCGAAGTCCTTCGTCTTTCAAAAGATTGGCTACCAGGAGTTCGGGTGAATCGTTGAAGAAGCGCTTCAACAGGTGCCGCACGGCTCCGCTGCTCGCCTGGTCCCGGTCTATTGTCGGTTCATAAACAAAAGCGCGGCCTTGTTTGGTGTGCCGCACGTAGCCCTTGTTTTCCAGAATGCGCAAGGTGGTCAGCACGGTGGTGTAGGCCAGCGGCGGATCCGCATCGACAGCCTCGGCGATCTCTCCCACGGAGCCCTGCCGTTTGTCCCAGAGCGCATTCATTAAACTTAGCTCCGCTTCGGTCAGCTGTTGAGACGCTTTTCTCGCCAAGTCGATAGCCTCCAAGTATTAAAGATTTAATACTTGATTCTGTTGTACGCCTTGACGAGAAATCTGTCAACTAATTATTTAATAGTTGGCGAATCAACGGGCATGCCTTCCTTTACCCAGGCATTCCAGCCACCGCGAACTGCCCGTGCATTCTGCCAGCCTGCGTGCCGAAGTTCTCGCGCCACCCGGGCGCTTGTCGCTTCGTTTGGTCAAGCACACAAGACGGCAAGCACCGCGTTTTGGGGAAGCTTGAGCCCGGTGGCGGCGCTAGCAGCTCTGTCCGGAGGAATACGCACCGCACTTGGGATGCGCTGGCCGCTCTCCTCGTAAGTTCGGTCTGTGCGCGCATCGACAATCACGGTCAACTCGCCGGCTTCCTGCAACTGTCGGATTTGCGGGACGGTGATGTACTCACTTGCATCGAGATTCGGAGCCGGCGATTCAACGGCCAGAACCTTTAGTGGCAAAACCGGCGCTGCTGTGGCGCCGCCTGACGAAGGCTTTTCGTCCGGCTCATTCTCGCGAGGAGCCTTCACGAGAAAGATCGGAGAGATGCCATGCAGCACGACGGAACACATCACGACCAGGCAGCAGATCCGGAGCAGATACTCGCTTTGAGGCAAACCCTGGAAGACGGGCAGCAAGACGAGAAGAAGTGAACTCAGCCCGCGTGGTCCGAACCAGGCGACCAGCCAGCGATTGTGCCAGGAAAGTCGAGCTGGCAGAAGCGCAGGAAGAAACGCCGCGGGTCTCGCCGCAAACACCGCCGCCACGAACAAGATCGTGAGACCACCGCCGACACCAAACCCCGTCCAGATGACTGACATCCCGAACAGCACGAACGTAAACATCAAAGCCATCTCGGCGGTCGTCTCACCATATTCGAGAAAGCAATCACAGAGTTCCACATCCAGCGCGGAAATCGTTACGCCAGCCGCAAACGCCGCAAGAAAGCCGCTTCCATGTACACTCTCGGCAGCGGCATAGGCAGCGAACGCTACACCCAGCGAATAGATCGACTCATAGTCACGGCGTACGCCGAGTCGCCGTCGAACCAGTTCCAGCATCCCCACTGCACCCAGGCCAACCACGACTCCGCCAGCGGGACTCAGGACGAGTATGCTCATTGCAAAGTGCGCCCACTCCGAAGGCCCGAACTTGTGGTCGCCACTCATCAGCGTCATGCCGACCAGCACCATTGGGAGGAGAACTGCGTCGTTCATTCCGCCCTCGAGGCGCAGGGCCTGCCGTACGCCTACATTCAGGCCGGGTCGTCCCAGAAGAGCGCGCAGCATCACTGGATCGGTAGAGGCTAGAGCCGCACCCAGCACCAGAGCTGCGGGAAACGCCAGGCCGAGCATCCAGGACGCAAGAAACGCTATCAGCAGACCCGAAAACAGAGTCCCGGGACCGATTACGAGGAACGATAATAATCGCTGCTTGCGCACTTCCGCCAGATTAAGTGAAACGGCGTCTGTAAATAGCACCAATACCAGGCTCAGCGTGCCGACGACCCGCAGAATTGGTGAATGCACATTCACGTTGACCAGGTTGAGTCCGAATGGTCCGATCACTGCTCCCAAACCAAGAAAGACGGCCACTTGCGGGAGGCCCGTCTTCTCGATCAATCCCGAGAGCAGGGCCGAGATCATAATCACGGCTCCGATCAAGGCGATCGTAGACAGAAATTGTTCAGGGCTGAATGCTGATAGCGGCATTCCTGTTATCTTCTCAATCGGGGGGACGAAGCGCGGAGGCCGCGACGACCGTCACGGTACGCTGGTATCGCATGGAAAAAAACGTTCTCGGGACAGTATTGCAAACCTGCTGCACGGATCCTCTCACTGGGTTCTATCGCGATGGCAAATGCAACACCGGGCCTGAAGATGTCGGGCAACATACGATTTGCGTGCTTCTGACGGACGAGTTCCTGCGACATCAAGCATCGATCGGCAACGACCTTATCACGCCTCGCCCCGAGTACGGCTTTCCGGGCTTGAAGGCCGGCGACCAGTGGTGCGTCTGTATCGAGCTTTGGAAAAAATCCTATGATGCCGGCGTTGTCGGGGCCGCCCGTCTCGAAGCGACACACGAGAAGGCTCTCGAATTCGTTTCGCTGGAAGACTTGAAGAGAAGCGCCCGCGTCAACTGACGCCTTCCGGTCTTACTTCTGCGGCGGCGGACCCAGCGGACTGGGCGCGCAACCGGTTTTCTCGCGCGTGTCCGTGATGGAGGCGATCTTCCAACCGGCGTTGGTCTTCAGCAGGCTGAATGAATCGACTCCGCAATGGCTGAATTTTCCGTCCAGGTGAAAATCGTAATCCGCCCAGACCGCCGCTGCCGTTCCGTGCTGCAGCACCTTCGGATTCCAGATGCGTTCCAGCCAGGAGCCGTTGCTCTTCCCAAACTGATCGAGCCACTTCTCAAATGGCAGACCGCCAGGGGTACCATTCGGTCCGATTCCGTAGAGCATGGCGTCCGAAATGAACAAAGCCCTTGCGGCGTTCGCATTGTGTGACGCCATTGCATCGAACAGCTGCTGCGCGACTGTCAATGGCCCGGGCGATTCTGCGGCAAAGCCGATGATAGGCGCCGCAAGAAGCAGAGCAAGAACCTTATGCATGGCGTCAGTCTACCTCTCACCCATTGTCTTTGCGTCACCTCAGCGTATAGAGTGAAACGACAACCGCAATGAGAAACGTTCTCACCCTATTTTGCTGTTCTGTTTTGTTGGCTGCTGCTGCCGACGGCCCGATCGATATGGATCACCCGAACCCGCAAGCCGTGGGTATGCGAGAAGAAGCGCTTGCAAACATTCCCATCCGGATGAATGAATTCGTCCAGGCCGGGAAGACGGCGGGAGTTGTCACGATTGTCGCCCGTCACGGACGCGTCGCCAGCTTCGAAACGGCCGGCTACAGCGATATCGAGAAGAAGGTGCCCATGCGAAAGGACACCATCTTTCGCATCGCCTCGTTGACGAAGCCGATTACGTGCGCGGCCATCATGATCCTGGTGGACGAAGGCCGGCTTTCTTTGATCGATCCTGTAGAGAAGTATCTGCCAGAGTATCGCGGCCTCAAGCTGAACCCATGCGGGAGCCGCGCAGGTTACAGTTGCCAGTCCGTGCAGCCCTCTCGTCCCATTAACATCGAACAACTGATGGCGCACACATCCGGGTTGCCCAGTTCCGCGCCTTCCGGGCACGGTGGCGCACCACGAACGCTTGCTGAGCTGGTTGCTCAGGGCGCCAAATCGGAACTGCTCTTCGAACCAGGGTCCGAGTGGAACTACAGCAACATCGGGATCGACATCCTGGGTCGACTGGTGGAGGTGATCTCCGGCAAGCCATTCGACGCATTTCTGCGGGAACGTATCTTTGCTCCGCTCGGAATGGATGACACCTTTTTCGCCGTGCCTGCTGAAAAGCAGAATCGCGTTGCGACGCTCTACACGTACGAGAACGGCGGCCCAAAGGCAGTTGCAGCGGAATGGGGCACGGGTAATGGTAGAGATATTCCGTCTCCTGCGGGCGGTCTTCTCTCGACAGCATCCGACCTGCTCCGCTTCAACCAGATGATGTGTAATAGTGGCACGCTCGCGGGCCATCGGATTCTTTCCAGCGCAGCTGTTCATCTCATGACCATTTCGCATACGGGCAAGTTGAAAGCGGGTTGGGCTCCCGGCGTCGGCCATGGCTACGGTTATGAGGTCGTGAACGATGTCACGGGCATGTACCGGTATAACTCCCTCGGCACGTTTGTCAAAGGGGGCGCTTATCGAACATACGAGTTTGTCGATCCGCAAAAGGACCTGGTCGGCATCATTCTTATGCAGCGGGCCAGCGGCGGCAGTGACACGGGAGATGAGATAAACAGCTTCATGCAGATATCCGCGGCTGCAATTGCCGACGGCGCTGACCAGTGACATCACACGCCGGCAACCAAATCAAACGCCCCGTCATGGAAGGATGGCGAGCGTGACAAAACGGAGACGCACAGGCAAGTGATTCGGTAACATCGTCAGAGTGATCCACCGATTCTGCTCCGCAGTGAGATATTGTTCGCTGGCCGGCGTCTTGCTGCTGCCGCTGCTCGGTTTCGAGCCCACAGGCAGCCCGGCATTCAGCAGGGACGTAGCGCCGCTGCTCGAAGAGCATTGCCAGGTGTGTCACCGTCCGGGCGAAGCCGGGCCGTTCTCCATGCTGAGTTACAAGGAGACCCGCCCGTGGGCTGCGGCTATCAAACAGGCTGTCAAGACAAAGAAGATGCCGCCATGGTTCGCGGATCCTCACTATGGAAAGTTCTCCAACGCAACCGCGCTGACACAGCCCGAGATCGACACGATCGCTGCGTGGGTAGACGCCGGGGCGCCTGAAGGAAACCCCAAAGATCTGCCGCCGCCGGCGCAGTTCTTCGAGGGCTGGCAAATCGGCAAGCCTGATCTTGTCTTCGAACTTCCCAAGCCATTCAACGTTCCAGCGTCCGGGGTCATCGATTACCAGCACATCATTGTGCACACCGGCTTCACGCACGATACCTGGGTGCAAGCCGCCGAAGTGCGGCCCACCGAACGCGCCGTTGTCCACCACATTATCGCTTTCATCCGAGAGCCGAAGTCCAACTGGTTCCATGGCGAGAAGGCTGGTGAGTTTTTCGTCGCTCCGCAAGTGAAAACGGA